>DNNJ01000315.1 GCA_003487955.1 Clostridiales bacterium
AATATTATATCCAATGAGTTAGGGGTTAATATAAGAGTAACTTCGGGACCTGCAATTGAAAGAGCCGGTGATTTGGCTGCAATACTTACAAATCTAAATGAAAATGACGTATTGTTTATTGATGAAATTCACAGACTTAATAAAGTTGTGGAAGAAATTATGTATCCGGCACTTGAAGACTTTGCCCTTGATATTATAATTGGCAAGGGTCCTTCAGCAAGGTCAATAAGGCTCGATTTGCCTAAATTCACACTCATTGGAGCAACAACCCGCTCAGGAATGCTCGCATCTCCTTTAAGGGACAGGTTCGGGGTTATGTGCAATTTGGATTTCTATGAGCCGGTAGATTTAAAGGAAATTGTTCTGCGCTCTGCAAGTATTATAAATATTGAAATTGAAGAAAAGGGAGCAGAGGAAATTGCAAAACGCTCAAGGGGAACTCCCCGTATTGCCAACAGACTTTTAAAAAGGGTAAGAGATTATGCAATTGTTAAATGCGAAGGTATAATAGACTTAAAAACTGCAGATGAAGCTCTTAAAATGCTTGAAATTGATGAAATAGGATTGGATAAATTAGACAGAAGAATTTTAAACACTATAATTGATTTTTACAAGGGAGGACCTGTAGGACTTGACACATTGGCAGCTTCCATTGGTGAAGAAAAAGGGACAATAGAAGATGTATATGAGCCTTATCTTTTGCAGATAGGATATTTAAACCGCACACCAAGAGGAAGGGTTGTATCTGAACTTGGTTACAGACATGTTAAAAAAACAAGAAAAAAAGAAGATCAAATCAATATTTTAGAGGATGATTATGAAAAGGAATTTGATTAGAATATTAACTATAGCTATTATGCTGACTTTTTTGTTTTCTCAGACTGCCTTTGCTAAAAACGAAGATGACATTTATGTTAGGGTAAGATTAAGATATCCGAGACTTTTTAATGAGCAGGTATCATTTGAGGGATACGATGAAATTATTCTATATGATGATGAAGATGAACTGTTCAGTCTTAATAATAACCTTACATTAAGAATTGATACATATTATACGGGAAACTATAATTTATCTGATAAAAGCCAAGGAGTTTATGGTCCGTATCACGCAGTACTGCAGGATGAAATTTATGCTTCATATGAAGAAGCTTATATGAAAGCAGAAGAATTAAAAGAAGAATTTAACAGTGAATTTTATCCTTACTTAATTGAAGAGGGATTTATTATTAGCGGCGGAAATTTTGCTGATAAAAGCTCTTCGCAAAAGCTTGCAGAAGATTTAAATGATGAAGGCTGCAATGCAGAATCAATGAATGGCAACTTGAAAAATATAATTGCATATAACAACAAAAATAAACCGGTGTTTATGTATAAAAAAGACATGCCTGTTTATTTTTCCTCGCACAACGATGATGAAGAATATGAAATGATTAAAGTTGACAGCAGGGCTTACAGAGGAAGAATAGCACTGAAAATAATTGACGAGTTTAAGCTTTTAACGATAAATTACTTGGAGCTTGAAAACTACCTGTATGGAGTTGTTCCCAATGAAATACCCTCATCCTGGGGAAGGGAGGCATTGAAGGCTCAAGCTTTGGCTGCAAGAACCTATGCGGTGTACAATATTGCTCCAAGGCAGCTCTATGATATGGAAGACAATCAAAATAGTCAGGTGTATATGGGATATGATTATGAAAAATCTTCTACCAACAGAGCTGTAGATGAAACTGAAGGAGAAATGATTTACTATGACGGCAAATTAATTCAGGCATTTTATCATTCAACAAGCGGAGGGTCAACAGAAAACTCTGAAAATGTCTGGTATGAAGAGCTGCCGTATTTAAGAGGTGTAAATGATGAATTTTCTGATAATTCAGGCTCACCTCATACCACATGGCAGACTACATATTACAAGGAAGACATAATAAGAAATTTAAATCTTGATGATAATGATGTAGATGATTTGTACGGAATTCAAATAAAGGAAGTTTCTGAAAACAACAGGGTTGTCGAATGTATATTTTTGACCGATGCAGGGGAAATTTCATATAAGAAAGAAAATGCAAGGCTTTTATTAGGGCTGAAAAGTTCTTGGTTTTCTATAGTAAACGGAAATTCATTCTATTTTATAACTGAATATTTTCATGTAATTGAAAATCAGGAAAATGAAACGCCGCCGTCAAGAGGAGGAATTCTTGATTTAATAACAGAAGAGGAAACAGAAGAAACAAGAAGTAAAATGGAGTTTGAAACAGGAAGTATGACAGGTAAGTATGCAGTAACCGGCGATGGAACAAAAAAGATAAACCGGGAAAAATTATCCTTCATAAGTTCAAAAGGTGTAGCTACGGTAGACACTAATTCAGAACAATATAATTTTGAAGGAAGAGGCTGGGGACACGGTATAGGGATGAGCCAGTACGGAGCTAAACAAATGGCAGAAGAAGGATATACCTATGATAAAATATTACAACATTATTATACCGGAGTAACTATTAAATGACAAATTTTAAAACAAGCGACTTTTATTATGAGCTGCCTGAAAGACTCATTGCTCAGACACCTATTAAAGAAAGAGACCATTCAAGACTTTTGGTACTTGACAAAAAAACCGGTGAAACAGAGCATAAGCATTTT
This sequence comes from Clostridiales bacterium, assembly GCA_003487955.1. Classification (GTDB taxonomy): domain Bacteria; phylum Bacillota; class Clostridia; order Tissierellales; family Sedimentibacteraceae; genus Sedimentibacter. The sequence goes on from DNNJ01000315.1 coordinate 2,638, forward strand.
TTTAATTTAATTGAATATTTAAAGGCGGGAGACTGCTTAGTAATTAACGACACCAAGGTTCTGCCTGCAAGATTATTCGGAAATCGTAAAGATACAAAAACAGTGATAGAAATCCTTTTGCTGAAAAGAATAGATAAAGCTCGGTGGGAAATATTAGTTAAGCCGGGCAAAAAGGCAAAAATAGGTGCTGAAATTATATTTGAAGAAAAACTTCTCACAGGGAAAATTGTGGACATTCTTGAAGAAGGCAACAGAATAATTGAATTTGAATATGAGGGCATTTTTGAAGAAATATTGGATAAATTAGGCGAAATGCCGCTGCCCCCCTACATACACGAGAAACTTAAGGATAAGGACAGATATCAGACTATCTATGCAAAACACTTAGGCTCTGCCGCTGCTCCGACAGCAGGATTTCATTTTAATGATAAGCTGCTTGAAGAAATTGAAAAAAAGGATGTAAATATAGCAAGGCTTACCTTGCATGTGGGACTTGGAACATTCAGACCTGTAAAGGCTGAATATATTAATGAGCACATAATGCATTCGGAGTATTATGAATTAAACGAAAACGAAGCAAATAAAATCAATATTACCAAGGACTCGGGGCACAAGGTTATTGCTGTAGGGACTACAAGCGTCAGAACATTGGAAACCATTGCTGATGACGAAGGAAAAGTAAATAAAAGCAAGGGATGGACAAATATCTTTATATATCCCGGCTGCAAATTTAAGGTGGTTGACAATTTAGTAACCAACTTCCATCTTCCGGAATCAACTTTAATTATGTTAGTAAGCGCACTGGCAGGAAAGGAAAATATTATGAAGGCATACCGTGAAGCAGTAGAAAAAGAATACAGATTTTTCAGCTT
>DNNJ01000177.1:0-2179 GCA_003487955.1 Clostridiales bacterium
TTTTTCTTTTCAACCCCCTTAAAAGTTTGTGGGAGGGGATTCGAAAAGAAATTTTCTCCACTCTTTCTTTTAATTATTGATTAAATTACGTACTTTTGAAAGAGGTACGCAAACGATATCTATGGAGCAATAATTTTGCCATGAATAGGGGAATATCATTTCTCTATTTATGTCACAAGTTGTCATTTATCTATTTTTTCTTTGCAATCTTTAAGATACTTTCATTTATTTGACAGTAACTCCTTTATTCAAATTTAATTCAACTATGGCCGATTCTCCATACACAGGCTCATTCTCAGCCGGAAGCCTGTTTCACAAAGAAACAAATGCTCTTCTACCCTTGCTGCGCACTGTGAACTTCCAGGCCTTACTAAAAAAGGAAATTCAGCAAAATGATTTACTGAGAATCAATTCCGAAAGTTCTCGAAAAAGAACTGTAAGGGAAATTGTAAAACGCTTTAATCACACGGAAAGTTCCTTTTGGGACTACTACATAAATCGCAACGAAGAAGAACAAAAAATACTCCTTTTCTTCCAATGTTTGAAGGTTTACAGATTAATGTTCGATTTTCATTTCAACGTTACCGTTAAACAGTGGAATTCTTCAACACCCCTGGTAGAGCCATATTTATATCAAATGGAACTCAATGAAATTGCAGGCAGGGATGAAAAAGTCTATAACTGGTCGGATCTGACCAAAGCAAAAGTCATTTCTGTTTATATGCGAATACTGAAAGATATTGACATGTTAGATCCTAAAAGTTTTCGGTTAAAATCAGTAAATGCTGACCCGCACTTTTTTTTCTATTTTGTCAAAATTAAAGAAGCATGGTTCTTGGATGCCTGTTTGCTTAACGCTCAAATGAAAAAACAAATAATTGAATGTGCCCTATGAACATGACAATTGAACAATTGTATCACAAAATGGAAGACAAATCCTTTCAGGATACTTCCACCGGCACTTTGTTTTATAATGTGTATATTTTTCAATATCCTGCCGAAGAAGAATATGAGATATGCAAGCAAATAGAAACGTTCAAAACAAGATTGAAAAGACCCAGTAATAATTTAGACATTCTCACGCTCAATATCTTCGACGAATTTTGTGCCTTTCTTGACAACAAGCCATTTGGCAAAAACCCTTCTTTGTTCGAATACCTGAAAAAGAAAGAATTGGATGATCCCAAGTCAGTTAACGATACGCTGATACGGAATGCAGAGGATAAGGGTTTTTATGCATGGATCGATAAACGTATCAGGGAACATTTGAACAAAGCTAATGAACTCACAAAATCATTTGTATACCTCTACGGCTTTGGTCAGATTTACCCTTACCTGCGCACAAACACCTTTTTGTCTAATTTTGAACGCTACAATCACGGGGAAGAATACAAGATCATTGTCTTCTATCCCGGGAAAGCAAAGAAAAATAGTTTCAGCCTTTTTGGCATCATGAAAGACCAGCATACCTATCGTTCCATACATTTAATTAACGAATAATTTTATTACGCTATAATACCAGAATCATGAGATTAGCTGACATTTATAAGAAACTGATTAACCGTATTATCAATCCGGCCGTTGTGGCTCAGGACAGAACACAGGACACTATTGATATTGAAATTGATGAATATGTGTTTACCGATGAAATTATCAACAGCTTGTATAAAGTGCTGCTGGCCATCAAAGACAAGGATAAGGTAAGTAAAACGGGTATTTGGCTCAATGGTTATTACGGTTCCGGTAAATCTCACTTTCTCAAATATGTGCACTATTGTATTGATCCCGCTACAAGAGAAAAAGCTTTCGGTCGTCTCATACAGGCCATCAATGAACGGAATTTTTTTACGCACCCGGATAGCAGGATAACAATGAACAATGCTGAAATCAATGAATTGAAAAGATGGTACGACAAGGCCGAGATTGATGATGTGCTTTTTAATGCGCAGGATGTCTCTAAAGCCAACCGCGACAATACTACATTCACCAACATTTTTTTCAAGATGTTCAATCACAGTCGTGGTTACAATGCCTACAACATTCCATTGGCGCTGCTTTTTGAAAAATATCTCGACAACAACAATGCCTTTGAACAGTTTAAGGAAAAGCTGGAAAAGGAGGAGGGATTCGTGTGGGAGAATGATGCTGCCGATGTCGTAAGCAACGAGCTCGACACCGT
>DNNJ01000177.1:2356-2889 GCA_003487955.1 Clostridiales bacterium
GTAAGCAACGAGCTCGACACCGTCCTCAGAGTGGCAAAAAAATGTGTGCCGGCTCTCGATACCGAAGCGCTGAAGGCTACTTTGCTAAACCCCGACAGTTACCACATTGATACACGTAAATTCGCGAATGAGGTAAAAAACTTTCTGGCCTTAAAAAACGAAAATTACCGCTTTGTTTTCCTGGTCGATGAAGTCTCTCAATTTGTGAATACAAACAGTGAAGTTTTACTCGACTTGCAATCGGTGATTGAAAACCTGAGCCTGACTTGTAACAGGCAGGTATGGGTTACCTGTACTGCCCAGCAAACGATTGATTCGGTTATTGCCGACACCGGTATCACCTCGGGTGATGATCGGTATGGTAAAATCATGGGTCGCTTCGAGACGCGCGTTTCCATGGAAAGCACCGATCCGGCATACATTACCCAAAAAAGAATTCTGGAAAAGAAACCCACCGCTGAACTTGAATTGAAAAAATTGTTCCGCGAGAACAAGGATGCCATCCTGAACCAGTTCAACATGGGGCATGAACT
>DNNJ01000189.1:0-20365 GCA_003487955.1 Clostridiales bacterium
GGGATTGTTCTCATAATAATTATCAAAGGGTTAAGTAAATTGTACACAGGCTTATGAATGCCGCTTATAATTCCTAAAAATATGCCGGAGACGCAGGATAAAAGAAATCCCGTCAATGTTCTGTAAGTACTGTAATAAATAGTTATATAGGTATCCTTTGAAGTCAGCAGATTCAAAAGAGCTGAAAATGCAGCATGAGGAGAAGGGAGATAAATCTCCTGAGCGATTATCAGTGAAAGTATCTCCCAAACAAAAATCCAAAAAAGTATAATCAGTAATTTGTTTTTATTCCTTAAAATAGAATTCATCATCCGGCATGCTTCCTCCTACTGAAGCAGGGTTTGAATCAAATAATATTTGGTAAAAATCATTTAAACCTGATTTTGCTTCCACAGCTTTTCTAAATGTTATTCCGCAATATGGCAGAGCTTTCTCAACTAAGGCAGCATCAGGCATAATTTCGTGTTTTGCAGTTAATACAGAGGCATCTTTTTGATTTTCTTGCACCCATTTAACTGAGCTTTCATATTGGTCTAAAAATTCACTTACAAACTCCGCGTTGTTTTCTGCAAACTCTTTGTTTATGACAATACATCCGGTATATAATTCACTTTTTCCGCCTGTTGCATCATTCCATGCTTCATTTAAATCTATAAGCATTTTAACATTTGGATTTTTCAGCGTGGTTTGAGTTACAAATGGCTGAGGCAAAAGAGCAATTGTCGTATCTTCTGCTATTACAGACTGTGCAAGAGTTGCATGGTCAAGTGCATAGTTAAGCTCTGTTTTGCTTTCAAGACCGGCTTGTTTTAAAATATAATTCATGGCAAAATCAGGAGTTGAACCCTTTGCGCTCATTCCAAGAGTTTTGCCTTCCAATTGTGAGATGGAGCTTATATCCTCAGTTCCCACTATATATAAGTTTCCTATTGTGTTTACAGCTAACAATTGAATCTTACCCTGAGTTTTATTATATAAAACCGAGGCTAAATTAATAGGAACAGATGATATTTGAATATCACCGTTTATAATTTTTCCAGTCAATGAATCAGGTGCTGCTTCCTGGATATATTCTACATTGTATTCATCACTTTGCAGTGCCTTTTCATCAATCATTTTAATCATACCTATAGATGTAGGACCTTTAAGACCTGCAATTGTAACATTTACAGGTTCAACAACCGCCGGCTGTTCAGTCGCGGGTGTTACATCTTCAGGTTTATCAGGCGCCGGTGTTTCAACGGAACCATTGCTGCAGCCGGAAGTAAAACTTAACACAAAAAGTACCACCAATAAAAAACTAATTTTTTTCATATTGCCTCCTAATGTTTTTTTGACAAAGCGCTTTTGACGCTGAGTCCTTTTATTTTGCCTAATTTTCCGCTAAGAGCTCCTATATCATCATTGGTGCCGTCGACTATGATAGAAATAACATTAAGACCTCTCTCCCTGTAAGGTATACCCATTCTTCCTATAATAATATGAGAATACTCATGCAGGATATTGTTCACCACGGCAACTTGTGATACATCTTCAATTACTATTCCCACAACGCCTATTCTTTTATCCATATATACCTCAATAAAAAAATTCCTTGCACCACAAGGAATAATACTTTAAATACTATAATGTATTCCTTGCTCTTAGAAGCTCCTTAAGCTTAGATATGTTATTATTTTAACATATAACAATCATTATTTCAACCTTTATTATTGTTAAATTTATTTAATTAATTCAATCAACTCTTCTTTTGAAATATTGAAATATTGTACAAAACTTGACAAATAAAAGTCAGAAGGAATTTCATCTCCTGTTTCATAAAGCTTTATTCTTTCTTTTGGTACATTTAATGCAACGCTAAGTTCCTGTTTAGTCAAATTGTTTTCTTTTCTGATTTGCCTTAATCTTTCACCTAACATATAGTACACCTCTATATTTCTCGATATTTATAGCTAAGTAAATTATATCATAGACTGGTAAAAGGTCAAAGCTAATAATCAAATAATCATAGTTTGAAAATTTCATGTACAGTTTCATTAATAAATGATACAATTGTAAAAAACGACGAGGTGTTTTATGATTTCTACAAGGTGGTTTCAAGGCAAGGATAACTTAAGTGATGTTCTGAGTATCAGGAAAGAAGTATTTGCTGATACAGATAATCTTACGGACTTTTATGATGAATTTGCTTTTAATGCTGTTTTGTATGAAGAAGATGTGCCTGCAGGAACGGCAAGACTGTTATTTAAGGACGGTAAATATTATATTGATATGCTCTGTGTAAAAAAACAATTTGAAGGTTTAAATTATGAGGAGCTATTGGTAAGGCTGCTCGTAAGAAAGGCGGTTACAATCGGTGCCGATAAAACTTACATGGAAGCAGATGAAAGCATAGAGAAAATATTAGAAAACATAGGGTTTATTAAAACGTCAAAGGATAAAATGCTGATGGTTAAAGAAGGGGATGTGGGCGGACATTGCTGCGGATGAGATCATATTAAAACAAAAATCAAAAAAGAAAAAAATATAGACAAAGGCATTGGGTTGTTATATAATTAAAAAAGTCTAGGGGGACACACCTTCTCTTAAGGGATAGTCTTTGAGGGAAGAAGGAATGTCCCCGTACTTTGGGGCACACCGAATGTCCCGATTAGAGACTCATTGGTCAAGTGGTTAAGACGCCACCCTCTCACGGTGGAATCAGGGGTTCGACTCCCCTATGGGTTATTAAGGAAGGGGGACACACCTTCTCTTAAGGGAAAGTCTTTGAGGGTAGAAGGGATGTCCCCAATAAGAATGACAGGGGGACGGGGTTAATGTCATAATGTGACAACAACCCCGTCCCCTTAAACAAAGGAAGGGTCAATGGAGGTAGTAAATGGATAATAAAAAATTAGCAGAATTGTTATATCCAAATATAACAAAGACAATTGAATATTATGAAAATGAAGCATATCCAAAGCGAAAGTTGCCTGAAGGGGCTAAAGTAACAAGATTGGCACCAAGTCCAACAGGATTTATTCATTTAGGAAATCTTTACGGAGCATTTGTGGATGAACGTTTAGCACACCAAAGCGGCGGCGTTTTTTTGCTCAGAATCGAAGATACCGACGAAAAACGAAAGGTTGAAGGCTCCGTTGAAACAATAATTACATCCCTTGAATACTTCGGATTAAAATTTGATGAAGGTGCAGGAATTGAAGGAGAAACAGGAGATTACGGACCATATTTTCAAAGCAACAGAGCAGAAATATATCAGTGCTGTGCTAAATATTTGGTTGAAATAGGGAGAGCTTATCCTTGTTTTTGCTCAGAAGAAGAATTGGAAGAATTAAGGAAAGCTCAGGCAGATGAAAATGTAAATACCGGATATTACGGCAAGTGGGCGAGAGACAGAAATTTATCCCTTGAAGAAGTTAAAGAGCACTTAAACAATAATGAAGAATTTGTTATAAGATTTCGTTCAGAAGGAACAGAAGAAGGAACCTTTGAAATATATGATGCCATAAGAGGACGTTTGTCAAATCCTGAAAATTATCAAGATATTGTAATGTTAAAAACAAACGGCATACCTACATATCATTTTGCACATGTGGTAGATGACCACCTGATGGGCATAACTCATGTAGTAAGAGGGGAAGAATGGCTTTCAACACTTCCTGTTCATTATGAGATATTTAAAGCAATAGGCTGGGAAACGCCTGTATATTGCCATACGGCACATTTAATGAAAATGGACAATGGAACCAAAAGGAAACTCTCAAAAAGGAAGGATCCTGAATTAGGATTGGGATATTACAGGGAACAAGGTTATCACCCCAAAGCTGTCAGAGAATACCTTCTTACTATTTTAAATTCAAACTTTGAAGAGTGGAGAATGGAAAATCCCGATAGCCCCATTGATGATTTTCAATTCACCTTGGCAAAAATGAGCAATTCAGGAGCATTATTTGATTTAGACAAATTAAACAATATATGCAAGGATGTTCTATTAAAAATTCCTGCAGCTGAAATATATGAATTTTTGCTCAGCTGGGCAAATGAGTATAAAAAAGAAGCCTTTGAACTACTTAAATCAAATAAGGATGAAGTAATAAAGCTGTTGTCTGTTGGAAGAGATGGGAATAATCCTCGTAAGGATTTGATGTATTGTGAACAAATATTTGATTTTATAAGCTATTACTTTGATGAATATTTTAAAATTGTCGATAATTATCCTGAAAATATTAATGAGGAAGAAGCAAAAAAACTACTTAAAGCTTACTTAAATACCTACGACCACAGAGACGACCAAAGTCAATGGTTTGAAAAAATAAGAGTTATTGCATCCGAAAACGGATATGCTGCAAAGCCGAAGGACTACAAAAAAAACCCCGATATGTACAAGGGACATGTGGGAGATGTAAGTACTGCAATAAGAATTGCAATTATAGGTCGTGCATCATCACCGGACGTATGGGAGCTTCAGCAGATTATGGGAGAAGAAAAGACAAGAAGAAGAATAGAAAAGGCGATACACTAAACGCTGAAATTGAATAATGAACATATAAGGAAAGGATTTAAGTACTATTTCTTAAATCCTTTGTGCCATCTGCTTTAGCATATTACTTATTATGATTCTCTTTGTTTAATTTAATATCTATATAATTTAAAAACGAAATACCGTTTTGTGTTATTTTACTTCCTTGTTTTGTTTTACCAACATTTATAAATCCATGATGGCTGAGTTTTGAAAGTCTATGACGAACCTTTTCAATTGAAATTTCAATACCTAAATTATTCATCAGTCTGCAAATGGCAGTTTTGCCCATTGAAGATTTTTCTATATAGGCTGTATAGAGGCTTTTAAGTATTATATGAAACTCTTCGATAATGGATTCCTTGTAATTGGACAATATATTCTCAAATTCAATGTTATATGATGATTCTAAATCCATATTTATTTTAAATTCTTCAGGGATATCGTCCGGCGTTATCTCATCGGTATCACATAGTGTTTCTAAGAAGTAAATTAAATTCTGAAGCTCTCTGACATTACCGGGCCAAGAATATTTTTTGAGTATGTTGATAGAATCATTATTAAAATATTTTGTACTGTTAAGGTTATCAAAAAAATATTCGGTAAATAAAGGGATGTCCTCAGATCTGCTATTTAAATTAGGAAGGTTAATATATAAGACCTTCAACCTGTAATATAGGTCTTTTCGAAACTTGCCCTTTTCAACAAGAGAAAAAAGGTCTTTGTTAGTAGCTGAAATAACTCTAACATCTATGGGTATTATTTTATTTGCTCCTATTCGCATAATTTCCTTTTCTTGCAGCACACGCAATAGCTTTTGTTGAATATGAAGGGAAATATCTCCTATTTCATCAATAAATATTGTGCCATTATGTGCTAATTCAAATAATCCCGCTTTACCACCTTTTACTGCCCCTGTAAAAGAACCCTGTTCATAACCAAATAATTCGCTTTCAACAAGGTTGTCCGGGAGGGATGCTGAATTAATGGCTACAAAAGGCTTATGCGCTCTTGTAGAGCCGTTGTGTATCGCCTGAGCGAACATTTCCTTACCTGTTCCATTATCTCCTTGTATTAAAACTGCAAAATTACTTTTTGCAATCTTCTTAGCTTCATTTATTGTAGACTTTATTATATTACTTTCCCCAATTATATTTTCAAAAGAATATTTAGCTGTAAATCCTTTATCCATAAGTTTTTTACGCACATTTGATTCTACCGCTTGTATATGTGAAACTTTTTGGATATTTAAAATGAATCCTTTAATGCTGTTAGGGAATTTTAGTTTTGTAACAAGTAGTTTTTTATCTTTATAGTTTATTACTTCATATAAGACATCATCTTTTTTGTATATGATATTTAGTAAGCATTGTTCAAATTCAATTTCTTTGTAGCTTTTCGATAATAATTCATGATAGTCAATATCTAATAATTCCGAAAATGACTTGTTACAGAATATAGTATTTTCATTTTTATCTATACATAGGATACCTTCTGATACTATTTCTAAAATTCCCTGAAGATTCTGATTCATCATAGCCATGTGGTGGTTAGAAACAGACATATATTCTGTATATTTTTTTAATATTTGAATTAACTTACTTGATGTCAGTTTTAATTCGACAAATATCTTCATTAGTGTATATATATTTAAATCACTGAATTTTACATATACTATTCTTTTATTTGTTAAGTTTTTTAACGGTGTAGGCACTATAGATAAAATGATGTCCGATGGTTCAACCTCAAATTGTTCATAATAGGGTAATAATGTTAAATGATTAATTCCAATGTTTTCCAGTAAATCTATTACTTCTTCGGCACCTTTCTTGTTTGAACCTGCAACATATATTATAGTACCTGAATTAATGCTCAAAAGTTTCGTTAAACTTTTCATATCAAAATTTCTTTCAGCAAGAACTATAGGAATTCTTCTTGTAATTCGATTTTGTACTATAGACATTATGTAATAGCTTGAACATAATAGCAAATCATAATCATCATAATTATCATCTAATTCATCAGGATATAAGATTTTATCTAACTGAAAACCTGCTCCGAAGACATTAATTAACTCATCTGCTATAATATCATTTGTACCTTTAAAGCCGGAAATTATTGCTATTCTACATTTATTCATTGTCATCTCCCATAAGTATGCATTATTAAAACCATTTCTTAAATAAGTTTATAATATTTTACGAACAATGTCAATAATTTATAAACTATCAAGTTATTAATTGAGTTAAAATATAATTAAAACACCCCATAATATAACTCAAATAAAAATATTCATATTTTTGGTAGGTCTAATAATTAGTAAAGTGTACTTAATTAATGGGTTTGTAACTTTTTTTATTATATACCATTTGTTTGGCATGCTTTATGCATACATATATAGGATAAAGTGAAACTTAGTTGTTGATAATTACACTCATGAAGGAAAGGATGGTGGCATTGGAATTTGACAGCGTAATAAATAAACGTACAAGTGTAAGAAAGTATCTAAAAAAGGGTGTTTTAGCAGAGGACATAAAAGCTGTTATAGATTGTGGAAAAAGAGCACCGGCTGCTTGTAATTTACGTGCATTAGAAACTATGGTAATAACAGATGAGTCAGATAAAACTAAAATAGTTAATACGACTTATAAAGGAAGTATTCGTAATAATAACGGTATCCAATCCTGGATGTTGAGTGCACCTGTTTTTTTAATAATCTATATGGATATGGATAAATGCAAAAAAAAATATGGAGAAGATGACTATAAAAAGGATGCTTACTTGAATGCATCTGCCAGCATTGAAAATATGTTGCTAAAAGCTGTAGATTTAGGAATGGGCAGCTGTTATGTTACCGGTTTTAGAGAAAAGGAACTTACAAGTTTTATTAATATTGATAATGATAAAGAAGTTATTGCCATATTAACTTTAGGCTATGAAGATAAAGCTAAATAATAAATTTTATAATTTGGAGGGTTGTTATGAACAAAAAGGATTCTTACAAGGGATATGAATCGTATTCTTATCTAAAGAAAGGAGTTGACTACAAAGAATTTAAACTCGCTAAGGAAATAAACAGAGTTGAGCCTTATATAATTCCATTGGACAGTTATCAAGAAAAAAAATTTAAGGATTTTGTTAACAATAATCTTATTATTTCATTACATGATCATCCTATAGTAATACCGGAAGATATAAACGAACTTATGCAATACGAAAGAGCAGGAAAAGAGCATATGGCATATAAAGGCTTATCAGACTCTTGTATTGATGCTATTTTTGATAATATGATGGATGGTACATGTGTTATAAGCTCGGATGCGGGCTGGAAGTGGGTTGACGTTATTCATGATATTGGCATGAGGAGCTGTGACATTGAGCATCAAGATTTTGTAATCAAAGGTTACGGTATTGAAGATATTTATAGAGCAAAGTCAGAAGGGAAAATAGCATGGTTTATTTCACTTGAAAGTTCCACCATGATAGAAAACGAAGTAGATAGGCTGGATATATTATATGGTCTTGGTGTCAGGATAATGGGAATAACGTACAGCGAATCTAACAGCTTGGGCTCCGGACTTAAAGAAAAAAGAGACGGAGGTCTGACTAGTTTTGGAAGGAAAGCCGTTGATAGAATGAATGCTTTAGGAATAGCTGTCGATGTTTCCCATTGCGGAGTGCAAACTGCTCTTGACACAATAGAATATAGTAAAAAGCCGATATTCATAACACATACAGGAGCAAGAGGCCTTTGGAATATGAATAGACTAATGCCTGATGAAGTGTTTATATCGTGTGCTGAGAAAGGTGGTGTGATTGGAATTGAAGCGGCTCCTCACACAACAGTAACAAAGGCACATAAAAGTCACAGTATAGAATCATATATGGAACATTTCGAATATATTAAGAATCTTGTAGGTATAGAACATGTAGCATTTGGACCTGACGCTTTGTATGGAGATCATGTAGGCCTTCATAATTTGTTTTCTTCTAATATGTCTATTTCAGAAGGTATGAAATCACACGATACTGCATATGACAAAATTGAATATGTTAAAGGAATGGAGAACCCTACGGAAGCCATGACAAATATTATCAGATGGCTGATTAAAAACAATTATTCTGAAGAAGACATGAATAAAGTCCTTGGGAAAAATATAATACGTGTTTTAAAACAAGTATGGGTTAGATAGGAGATAGTTAAATGAGTAATATATTATATGTTATGCCGGGCACAGGAGCAACCTTAGATGAAATTGCAAGAAGAGAAAAAATTGCAAATTCCTTTTTAATTAATAAGAACAATAAAGTAAAAGTCGTGGACACAGATGAAGGTCCTGAATCTATAGAATCATCAATAGAAGGAGATTTAAGTGTAAGAGGAGTTTTAAGAAAGCTAATAGAAGAAAAGGGAAGTTATGATGCAGTTATAATTGGCTGCGGTGATGATCCGGGGTTGTTTTCAGTAAGAGAACTTATGGATGTTCCGGTTATAGGTCCCATGGAAACATCTATAGCATACTCAAGCATGTTAGGCGATAAATTTGGATATATAACTATTTCTGAGGAATCATTATCTGAAACCAGGATGATTTTTAGGAAGTATGGTGTTGAAAGTAAATGTGCTTCAATAAGGTCAATGAATGTAACAGTTGATGAAATGATAAATAATAAAATATCTGAGAAAGATTTCTTAGATACTTTTGTGAGGGAGGTGAAATCAGCTGTAAATTGTGGAGCGTCTACGATTTTATTAGGTTGTATGTCTATGGCGTATATGCTAATCGATGAAAAGGTAAAAGATATTATAGATATACCGATTATTAATCCGGCTAAAGTATCAGTGTGTACTGCGGAGGTAATGATATCTTTAGGATTAAAACACAGTATTTATACATATCCAAAACCAAATCTACTAAAACTAAAATCTACTGTTTTACCTGAACTTTAAAATTTATTATAAGGAGAAAGCTATGAAAAAATCTATTAAAAAAGTGTCTTTAATATTGATGGTACTGTGTATTTTATTGACTTTAATCGGTTGTGGCAGCAACAACACTCAACCGAGCGAATCTAATGAACAAAATAAGGAAAATTCTGAAAATAAGTTAAATATGTTTACATATGTTACACATTCTGACCCTATGGTATTTTGGGACCCTGCTGAAACTTGGGCAGCTGAAATAATAGTAATGCAAAATTTATATGAATCATTGGTAAGAATAGATCCTGTTGATGACAGTATAATACCTGTTCTTGCAACGGATTGGGTTCGTTCAGAGGATGGTCTTGAATGGAGATTTACCCTTAGAGAAGGAGTTAAATTTCATAGTGGAAAGATACTGACACCGGATATGGCAGCAAGGTCATTGATGAGAACTATTGAAATAGGAAAAGGAGCTGCCTACGTATGGGATGGAGTTGAAGATATAGTAGCTGACGGTAACGAGCTCGTATTTAAATTAAGCAGACCTTTACCTCTTTTACAGATTGTTTCAGCTTCATATGGAGCATATATATACGATCCTGATATCGAGAGGGATTGGTATTATGAAGCAAACGCTGATGGAACCGGACCATACAAGATGATGTCATACCAAAAAGACAGTGAAATGATTCTTGAAAAACATACCGATTATTGGGGTGGATGGGATGACAAAGACGGACATTTTGATGTTGCTGTTGTTAAAACAATTGCAGAATCATCCATCAGAAGACAGCTTATAGTCAGTGGTGAAGTAGATTTTATACAACAGTTATCAGTTGAAGATATAGAGGCAATAAAAAACGAACCCGGGATATCTGTATCAAATGTGGTGTCATTTCAACAACTGAATGCTTTTCTTAATACTCAAAAGGAACCTCTTAACAATAAATATATTAGACAGGCTATTAGTTATCTAACTCCATATCAGGATATTGTAGACCATGTTATGATGGGTAATGCAACTCAGGCAAGAGGTGTTATACCACCTAATTTATGGGGATATGGAGAAAATTTATTACAATATACCTATGACCTTGATAAAGCAAAAGAACTGTTAGCAAAAGGCGGATATCCTGACGGAGGATTTAAACTCCTATATACTTATACATCAGGTGATACAAATCTTCAGAAAGTTGGAGAACTTCTAAAAGATTCTTTTGCAAGAGCAAATATAGATTTGGAACTAAGAGCTATGACTACAGACGCGAAATATAATTTAACTAAAGCCCAGGATCCTAACGAAAGACAAGATATAACATTACTATATTGGTGGCCGGATAATCTAGATCCGGTAGGATATATGGATTCACAGTTTCATAGTGAAGAAGAGGTAGGTTTTAACTTTGCATATTATTCAAATTCTGAGGTAGATAGGCTCATAGATGAAGCTATAGAATTATCGGGAATCTCTATAGAGGAAGCTTCCGAAAAATACATTGAAGCTCAAGAGATAATAATTGAAGAAGCACCTGCATTATTCTTATACTGTGAAAATTATATTAGACCTTATAGAAGTGATATTAAAGGTTATATAGATAATCCTGTTTACCCGAATGTTGTATATTTTTATGATGTTTATAGATAACAAGAGATATATAAAGCCATAGTTATATACACTCTTTTCTTTCAGATGAAAAATTTGGAAAGCTAAAAATCAAATAGAGGGCTGCTATTTTAGCAGCCCCCATGTTAAGATTATGATAAGGAAGTGAAAATGTGGGAAAGTTTATTGTAAAGCGTATTGCAGGAGGCATATTAATCCTTATAGTTGCATTTACTATGGTCTTTTTCTTGTCTAGAGTTATTCCTTCAGACCCGGCCTTAAAATGGGTCGGAGCTCACGCTACAAAGGAACAGAAAGAAGCAGCTATTATTGAATTGGGATTAGACAAGCCTATTTCTGAACAATATGTAGATTATTTTAAAAATTTGCTTAAAGGCGATCTGGGAATATCAATAGTATCTAAAAGACCGGTAGCTGTAGAGCTTAAGGAAGCCATACCAAATACATTGGAGCTTGTATTTATAAGTGTTATATTAGCTTTTTTAGTAGGTATGCCTATTGGTGTTTATTCAGCTAATAAGGAAAATACTATTTTCGACCATACAGGAAGAGTTTTTTCTGTTGGAATACTATCAATGCCTGCATTTGTCGTAGCTCTATTTCTGCAGATGATTTTTTCTACCCGGCTTGGGCTGCTGCCTTTGACGGGACAAATGGAGACAATGACAAAACTTATGAATCCTATAGAAAGTGTAACTGGATTCACCATGCTTGATTCAATTATAACAGGTAACTGGGCAGCATTTAAAGATATATTAATACATTCAGTATTGCCTGTGCTAACACTGATGTCATATCCTCTTGGACTGACTGCGAGAATGACCAGGTCTATTTTGTTGGAAGTATTGAATGAGGATTATATACGTGCTGAGCGGGCATATGGTATAAAAGAAAGAAAAATAATATGGATATATTCTATTAAGAATGTTATTGGAACAGTTATAACTGTATTGGCACTGTCAACAGGCTATACATTAGTAAATACCTTTGTTATAGAGTCAATATTCAGTTGGCCAGGAGTAGGGAATTACATTGGACGTTCAGTTGTTAATCTTGACTATCCTGCAATAATAGGAGTAACATTGTTTGCAGCTATAGCCTATGTGATTTTAAATATGATAGCAGACATTATAATAGCTCTTGATCCAAGAGTCAGGGTTGTAGGAGGTGAAGATTAATGGTAGAGGATAAAACGAAAAACAATAATAGAATGTTTATAGCTGTTAAAATAAAAAATAAATACAATTCGTTAAAAACATTTTTGAAACTACTTTTTACAAATAAACTGACAGGATTTGCATTTGTTGTAATAGCTGCACTTGTTATTATTGCAATTTTTGCTCCAATTATAGCTCCATATCCTGACCAAGGTCTCGGCAAAGTTAATTTAGACGAGGTGTTTCAATCTCCTAATGCTAAGCATATTTTTGGAACAGATGAATTAGGAAGAGATATTTTTAGCAGACTTGTTTATGGAGCCAGAATATCCTTGTCAATATCTATAATTACAATTGTTATTGCGCTCATTATTGCTATACCTTTAGGTTTAATATCAGGATATTATGGAGGTGTGGTTGATGAAATAATTATGAGGATAACGGATATATTTTTAAGCTTTCCTCCTTTGTTAATAGCAATAGTGATAGCATCGTTTTTAGGACCTAGTTTGAAAAATGCTGTAATAGCAATAGCAATAGCATGGTGGCCGTCCTACGCAAGATTAATCAGAGCACAAGTAATATCTGTTAAGCAGAAGCCATTTATCAGTGCATCTAAATGTATAGGAACCAGTGATTTTAAAATTATGCTGTCACACATACTGCCGAATTCAATTGCACCCATAATTATTCAAGCATCTATGGATATGGGTTCAGTTATACTTACAGCAGCTTCATTAAGCTTTATAGGTCTTGGCGCTCAAGCTCCTGAACCGGAATGGGGTCTAATAATAAGTACATCGCGTAGATTTATTATTGATGCATGGTGGTATACTGTATATCCCGGTATAGTTATATTTATAACAGTATTAAGTTTCAATTTGTTAGGTGACGGTTTGAGAGAAGTTCTTGATCCTAAAACGAGGGTGAGGTGATTGGTGTGTTTGATAGAGCACTTGAAATAATAGATTTAGAAGTTAAGGCTAAAACTGTATCAGGTACTGCGGAGCTTCTTAACATTAAAGAGCTGATTCTCGATTGGGGAGAAATAGTCGGTATTGTAGGAGAGAGTGGCTCCGGTAAAAGTATATTAGCACTTACAATTATGGGACTTTTACCAAAGAATGCCTATGTGACAAAAGGTAAGATTTTATACAAAGGTGAAGACCTTTTGAAGAAAAATGAAAAATTTATGAGGGAAAAAATTCGAGGCAATGAAATAACCATGATATTCCAAGATCCTATGGCATCTCTTAATCCGGTATTCACAGTAAGGAATCAGCTTACTTCTGTAATAAAAGTGAAAAACCCTCAACTGAGTAAAAATGAAATATATAAGAAAGCTATTGAAATGTTAGATGTGGTTAAATTAAGCGATCCTGAAATGACTATGAACAAATATCCGCATGAATTAAGTGGAGGTATGAGGCAAAGGGTACTCATAGCCATGGCTCTTTCAGCTCAAGCAAAAATTCTTATTTCTGATGAAGCTACAAGAGCTTTAGATGTTACAATCCAATTAGGTATTATAAAATTAATTCAAGAACTTGGAGAAAAATTCAATTTATCAACATTGTTTATATCCAGTAATATGGCTTTAATTGCTACTGTATGCAAAAAGATAAACGTATTGTATTCAGGAGAGGTAATAGAAAAAGGGAATACCAATGATATAATAAAGGAAGCAAGACATGTATATACAAAATCATTTTTAGCTTCATTACCTACTGAAGGGAAAAAAGGTACAGTATTACCTATTCTTGAGGGCAACTATCTTAGTATTTTAGATAAACCTAAAAATTGCATATTTTCAAATAGATGTCCGATTATTACAGATGAATGCAGAGGTGAAAAACCTTCACTGTCAGCAATATCCGAAAGTCACAGTGTTTCATGTTTTAAAAATCTCAATTCTGATAAAACAGATAAGGGAGCGTAGTGTATGAATTATTTATTAAATACAAAAAATCTAAAGAAGTATTTTCCTGTAAATAAGAATTTGTTCAATAAAGCTTCAAAATATGTACATGCAGTTGATGATGTAAGCTTTTCAGTTGAAAGTAAAGACATTATAGGTATAGTAGGGGAATCGGGATGTGGAAAATCAACGCTTGCTCAGCTTATAATGGGAATATACACACCAACCTCCGGAACTATTGAGTTTGAAGGAAAAAGCATAAATCTCCAAAATAAAAGGAATATGCTTGCTTATAAAAGAAATATTCAGATGGTGTTTCAAGATCCATATTGGTCACTAAATCCCAGGAAAATGGCTAAGGATATAATAGCCGAACCTATGAGGGTTCATAAAACAGTAAATGAATACGATATGGATAGTGAAATACAAAGACTGTTAAATATGGTAGGAATAAGCGGAGATCGAATGTATGAATTTCCCCATGAATTTTCGGGTGGTGAGCGACAACGTATTGCAATAGCAAGATCACTTTCTTTAAGCCCAAAACTATTAATATTAGATGAGCCTACCAGCTCAATTGATACGCTTTCTCAGGCAGGTATACTTAATTTATTAATTAGGATTAGGGATGAACTAAATTTATCATATTTACTTATTTCACATGACTTGAGCGTAATACATTTTATGTCAAACAAAATAATAGTTATGTACCTCGGGAAAATAGTTGAAATGGGTGATGTTAATGAAATATTCAATAATATGCTGCATCCTTATACAAAAGCATTGATGTTGGCAATACCGTCTATAGATTCATCGGGCAACATAAAAAAGATTGAAGCATTAGAAGGAAATGTGCCAAGTGCTATAAATATTCCAAAGGGCTGTAGGTTTAATGCAAGATGTAAGGATTGTATGGATATTTGTGTAACAGAAGAGCCGACACTAAAAAAGATAGATAAAAATCATTCTGTTGCATGTCATTTATACTAAATAGCTTTTCATCATGATTTTATTATCAGGGAGCTTGCAAACGCTCCTTGATAAATGGATATAAATAATATTTACAACATATTATTACCAAATTAACCTGTAAACAGAAGCAGTTACAAAGCATACCAAAAATGCAATTCCGGTAGGGATTATAAATGCTGCGAAAGTCCATTTTAAACTGCCGGTTTCTTTTTTTATGGTCAATAATGTCGTTGAACAAGGCCAGTGCAGAAGAGAAAACAACATTACATTTATGGCGGTTAATACAGTCCAGCCGCAAGACATTAATATTTGTCTTAAAGAATCAATGCTTTCGTAATCTGTCAAAGCTCCTGTAGACATATATGCCATTAATAGAACCGGCATTACTATTTCATTTGCAGGAAAACCGGCAATAAAAGCAATAAGTATGAATCCGTCAAGACCTATTGCCCTGCCTAATGGCTCTAAAAAATTGGCTGCATGAATCAGTATACTCAGTTCTCCCACATAAATATTTGCTAAAAGCCATGTAACCGCACCTGCCGGTGCTGCAACAGCTGCCGCTCTTAATAATACAAATACGGTTCTGTCAATAATCGATGTGTAAATTATTCTGCCTACCTGAGGCGCCCTGTAGGGAGGCAGCTCCAAGGTAAATGTAGATGGAACTCCTTTTAATAATGTTTTAGTTAACAAATAGGACACAGCCAAGGTTGCAGACACACCTACAAGAACTATCAAGGTTATTGACAAAGCAGGTATAATGCTGTCAAGAAATGAACCGGTAAATGCAAAAAACGCTGCCGACAATACTATAATTAACGGGAATCTGCCGTTGCAGGGCACAAGATTATTGGTAATAATGGCAATTAATCTTTCTCTTGGAGAGTCAATAATTCTGCAGCCTATAACTCCTGCAGCATTGCATCCGAAACCCATGCACATAGAAAGACACATTTTACCGTGGGCACCTGCTTTTTTAAACAAATGGTCTAAATTAAATGCCACCCTCGGCAAATATCCCAAGTCTTCAAATAGAGTGAACAAAGGAAAAAATATTGCCATGGGAGGAAGCATTACAGAAACAACCCATGCAAGGGTTCCGTACATACCATCGATTACAATACCCCTTAAAAAATCATTAACACCTAAGCCTATGAAAATTTCATTTAGCTTATATTGTAAACCAAACAATAGCTCAGCTAAAATCTGTGAAGGCATATTTGCTCCCTGAATAGTAATCCAGAAAATCAGCCCCAACAAGGCAAGCATAATAGGTATTCCGAATTTTTTTGAAGTTACAATATCATCGATTTTTTTGTCTCTGTTAAGTTTGTTAATATCCTCCTTTACGTATTTTTGTTTCAGCTCATTGGCATAATTGTAATTTTGTTCTGTGATTTTTTCTCTTGTTTCAGACTCATACTGAAGATATGATAAATTTTTAAGTTCATCTGATTCGGTTTGTTTAAATGATACATTCTCAATGGCTTTCTTAAGTTCATTCATGCCCTGACCGCTTCTTGCAGCTGTTAATACAACGGGTATATTTAATTCATTTTGCAGACCTTGTCTGTCGATTGTAATATTTTTTTTCTTTGCTTCATCTATTAAATTGATACATAATATAACCTTTTTTGTAAGTTTTGAAATCTGGAATACCAAATTCAAATTTCTTTCAAGGCAGGTGGCGTCCGCAACGACCACCACCGCATCAAAATTGCCGTAACATAAAAAATCTCTTGTTACTTCTTCATCCTTGGAAGCGGTAAACAATGAATATGAGCCGGGAAGGTCAACCATAATATATTCATTATTTTTGTATTTAAACTGACCTCTTGCAGAAGCAACTGTTTTACCAGGCCAGTTTCCCGTATGTTGAGCAAGTCCCGTTAAATAATTAAAAACTGTGCTTTTGCCTGTATTTGGGTTTCCTGCCAAAGCTATGACATACTGTTTATCACCTTTCTCTATTTCATAAATATCTCTCAATGATTCCAATCTTAAGGATTGTGTTGTAAGTCCCATGATGCAACCTCCTATAGCACTTCAATAAATCTTGATTCTTCATTTCTCAGAGCAATCATTGCTCCTCTTATTCTGTAAACCGTTAAATTATTTTTTGGACCTTTTCTTAATACTTCCACATCTGCACCTTTTGTCAGTCCCAAAGCAAGAAATCTTTCCTTTAAATAGTCATGAGCAGAGTTTCGTTCAACCTTTACTGTTTTTCCAACACCAACATCAACTAATTTCATAATTAACTCCTGTAATATTTAAAATTTAACTGCATAATATTTTTTAGAACATGTTAGCCAAAGCTAACATTCTTATCCTATAATATGACATTGCTCGAGTTTTGACACATATTAAGGAGGAATTATGAAGGAAGAATTTTATACATTAAAAGGTTACAAAATAAAGAACGAAGAAGTCCTTTCATCATCAATGGAGGATTATATAGAAATGATATACAGGCTGTCCGAAAAGTCAGATGAAGTAAGAGTAAGCGAGCTGTCCTCGGCCTTGAATGTACAGCCTCCATCAACAACAAAAATGATAAAAAGATTAGCCAATGAAAATTATGTAATTTATGAAAAATACGGATGCATCAAGCTTACTGAAAAAGGAAGAAATATAGGCAGCAAATTGTTGGAAAGGCACAGGATAATTTTCAATTTCCTAGAATGCATAGGAGTAAAAGAAAATATTTTGGAACAAACCGAAATAATTGAACATGCAGTAAACGATGAGGTTCTAAACAGGTTAAATGAACTGACGAAACTTTTAAAAAGTCCTGAAGAATTCTACAATAATAGCGAATAGCAAAAAATAATAAATGTTAAGCGAACATTTGCAGGACACGATTATAATTCTTAGCGAATGCAGGCTAAAATCCGTTAAGCAGCTTGCGCTGTTTGAGCGAAGCGAGTTTGCAAGCTGTAGGATTTTAGCTAAGAATGAGCTCCTAGAATTATTCGTGTCCGAACCGTGAGCGAACATTTATTATTTTTCATTCTCGTCAACGTCTTTTTTCCGCTCTTGAACTTCAAATTCACCCGGAATATACACATTCCCCGGATTTGTAGGTTTTCTATTTTTCATTTTCAATTTATTCGTTAACTTCTTAAACATAGTCTCACCGCCTTTTTTCATAGTTTTACTCAAATTTATAAATATATACAAAACTCCAATTATCATTAACCTATTTTTTTGTTTTGAATAACATATTGTTAAGGAGTTACAGTATAACGGAGGTAGATATGGAATATATTTGTGAACTGAAAAATATCTCTAAAAGATTTCATACAATAAATAACGAGACAAAGGCAATTGACGATATTTCCTTTAAAGTTAAGAAAGGGGAGATAGTTTCGATAGTAGGACCTTCAGGCTCGGGAAAATCAACTGTGTTATCGCTTATAGCCGGATTGGAGGAGCCGTCTGAGGGAGAAGTCATTGTTAATACCAACAGTATAGGTTTCATGTTTCAAAAAGACCAGTTATATGAATGGAGAAATGTTTATAAAAACTGTCTTCTTGGTTTA
Source organism: Clostridiales bacterium (assembly GCA_003487955.1). Classification (GTDB taxonomy): domain Bacteria; phylum Bacillota; class Clostridia; order Tissierellales; family Sedimentibacteraceae; genus Sedimentibacter. The sequence continues at coordinate 18,666 of DNNJ01000189.1, forward strand.
GAAGTAAAAAACATGGATAATGATGAAAATAAGATAAAAGTAAAAAAGATGCTTGAAAAATATGGGTTGACTAATTTTAAAAAACATTATCCCAGCCAACTGTCAGGAGGAATGAGGCAAAGAGCTGCCTTGGTGCGCACTTTGGCAATTGAACCTGATTTATTATTATTGGATGAGCCCTTTTCTGCATTGGACTATCAAACAAGACTTGCAATTGGAGACGAAGTGGGTACGATTCTAAGAAATGAAAAAATAAGCACCATACTTGTAACTCATGACATACCTGAAGCTGTGAGTATATCAGATAGGGTTATAGTTTTCACTGAAAGGCCGGCTAAAATTAAAAAGGAATATGAAATAAAGTTTGATGAGTGCCACGGTGAAAGAACACCTATGAAATGCAGGAACACCTTGACCTTTGGCGAATATTTCAGAAATATATGGAGGGATTTAGATGTGGAAAAAGAAGAATGAACCGGCTGCAGTAATATCAAAAGAGCACGATGAATATTTAAAATCAATCAATAAAGAAAAAAACTTTATAAGAATTACACAAATTTTGATTTTTGTTTTTGGAATAATATTTTGGGAAGCAGCAGCAAGAAATAATTTAATAGATACATTCCTTACAAGCAGTCCGGGAGCAATTTTTGGATTGATTGTAAAGTTTGTTAATGATGGAAGCTTATTTAAGCATTTATATATTTCCACAATGGAAACAATAGGCGGATTTTTTGTGGGCACTGTTGGCGGCTTATTAATTGCAATACTTTTGTGGTGGTTTAGAAAATTAGCTAAAATAATGGACCCTTACATTGTTATTTTAAACAGCCTTCCTAAAACAGCCTTAGCTCCCATAATTATATTGTGGGTAGGAATGGGTTATTCAGGAATAATAGCTACAGCTGCATCCATTTCCATTGTTGTCACCATTATGACATTATACACAGGATTTACAAGTGTAGAAACGGATAAGATTATTCTCTTAAAAACAATGGGAGCAAATAAATTTCAAGTTTTAAGAAAGGTAATAATACCTGCTAACATTCCAAACATTTTAAGTGTTATAAAGGTCAACATAGGATTATCCTGGATTGGAGTTATTGTTGGAGAATTCTTAGTTTCAAAAGCAGGAATAGGATACTTAATTTTGTATGGCAGCCAAACATTTAAATTAGACCTTGTAATGATGGGAGTATTTGTTTTAGGAGTAATTGCAGCAATTATGTATGTCTTTTCCTCTTGGCTTGAGAAAAAAATAATTAAATATTAACTAACCATGAAAATGAAGATATAATATATCATCTAATTGACTGTCTCACACGAGACAGTTTTATCATATGTATGGAGACACACCTCCCATAGTGGGAAAATCTTTGCTGGCAGGAGGAATGTCCCCGTTTTTTGTACCCATTACATCTTGAAACATAATTAAAATTATGTTAAACTAATACAGAAAATTTAAAGAAAGGAATATTACAAATGACAGCTGAATCAATATTTTATCCGCTAATATTTATAGTATTAATATACTTTTTATTTAAAAACACTAAAAACAAAATGAAATTTAAAAAAGAAAACATGGAAGTTTTGCTTTTATTGGATGAGGACGATAAAAGGGTTCACTTGATGGCAAGATTACTTATGGCAGTAATGATTTTGTTAACCGGCATAATGATACGTGGATTGATGGAAACAAA
>DNNJ01000189.1:20599-21894 GCA_003487955.1 Clostridiales bacterium
AATTCACCGGAGCAAATATTGATTATGGGAGTGCTTCCTATATTAATAATTACATTGTACATACCTTTATCCAAGAAAACAATGATTTCAACGTTAGGAATACACAAAAGATCAAACCTTGTAAGATGGGATGATATTAAAGGTATAAATTATCCTAAACCCGATGCAAAAGACAAAATTAAGGTGAAAGTAATCTATAACATAATGAACAAAGATTCTAATATCTCTCTTACATTTTTAAAGGATGACCCTCAATTAGAGAAGTTTAGGGAACTCGCAAAAACCTGCAGGAGTACTAAAAAGAAGGATAAGAAAAGTGGCAAGTAAATTTATAGACAGTCATGCACATCTTGATGATGAAAGGTTTAAAACGGATAGGGACGAACTTATAAGCTCATTATATGAAAATGATGTTGAAGCTGTATTAAATCCGGGTGCAGATTTAAGCTCGTCAAAAGAATCTGTATTAATGGCAGAAAAGTATTCCTTTGTTTATGCAGCTGTGGGATGCCATCCACATGATACTAAATATATGAGTGATGAGTACTTGAACATATTCAAAGAGCTGGCGAAAAATAATAAGGTAATTGGAATAGGCGAAATAGGTCTTGATTACTATTATGACAATTCTGACAGGGATACTCAGAAAAAGTGGTTCCGGGAGCAGATACGGTTGGCAAAAGAATTAGACCTTCCGTATATTGTTCATGACAGGGATGCTCACGAAGATATTTTAAAAATTATGAAGGAAGAATATTATGACGGTGCAAGGGGAATACTCCACTGTTATTCCGGAAGCGTTGAATTGTCAAAAGAATTTATAAAGATTGGATTTTACATATCTCTTGGAGGACCTGTTACATTTAAAAACGCGAGAGTGCCCAAATTGGTTGCAAAAGAAATCCCCTTTGACAAGCTTTTAATTGAAACAGATTCACCTTATTTGACGCCGGAGCCCTTTAGAGGAAAAAGGAACGAACCAAAATATGTGAAATATGTCGCTGAAGAAATAGCTCGAATAAGAAATGTATCAATTAATGAGGTGGCAGAAAAAACCAAGGAGAATTTTAAAACACTATTTAATTTATGAAACTTAAAAGAAATTTTTATGACCGGGATGCCCGCATTGTAGGGGAAGACTTAATAGGGAAAATTTTAGTAAGAAAATATAACGATACAGTAATAAAATCAAGAATTGTTGAAACAGAAGCATACATAGCTGCAATAGACAAGGCAAGCCACGGTTACGGAGGAAAAATAACACCCCGGACGAAAATTATGTTTGGACCTCCCGG
>DNNJ01000359.1:0-2197 GCA_003487955.1 Clostridiales bacterium
TTTGCGGAGGTGGCATTTATCGGGTTAAAAAATCTTTGTTCTAAGCGATCAAATACATATTTGGACAAGTATTGATTTTCTGAAAGAGTACCTCTTTTATTCATCTGACACAATATATCTCCTTGTCAAATAGCTAATCCATTTCTCGTAGTTTTTGTCAGGGCAATACTTCGTTAGAAGTGTAAAGAGGTCTTCGTAAGTCAAGGCAATAAATTTATTCTTGTTGTACACAAGTAAATCAATGTACTCCTTACTTGTTTTTACAAAGTGAGAGTTGCCAGATGGAAATAGTGTTAGGGATGTAAAATATTTGAATTTATCGCTGTCCATTTTTAGGATGCTTTCACCAAGGATGTGATTTCTCCAAATTTGTCTAAATTTATCTGTGGATAATACACTAATAGCATCTTGTTTGTAGAGTCCACAACTTTTTGTGACAGAAAAATATAATGAGTTCAAATTGTGAATATCTTTATCTTGCTTTGAATTGGGGCGAAGTTTATATTCTCTCTCAGTGTACTTTACTTCTATCCCTATTAATCCTTTCGCACCATCTGCACTTGTGTATTCAATACAAGCGTCAAAAGAGGTTCCATCGTTTAGATACTTCTTTTTCGGTTTTGGAGCAAATTCAATTATTACGTTATCAATAGAATAAATATTTGATTTTAGTATTTCTTCAAAAACATTCTTGCAATAATCTCTGTCTTTATCAAGCGGAATAAAAATATTAAAAGGGATATGTTCACTCCTTAACAAGTTAGCGTAAAGAGCTTTGTTGTAGTTCCGACATTTTTTTACCGCTTCAAATATCTTAAACCCGTCATAGAAATTCTTGCCTTTTTCAGCATCAGATTTTTTAAGGTAATTGCCATAGGTATCGTATGATAAGTCAAGATGTTTTGATCTAAAAACCGATTGATGAAGGCGAGCACGCGCCAGGAAACCACTTGGATCAGTTTTGTTGTCCTTTGGGTATTGTTTCCCAATTTTTTCCAGATCACTCATCCTTATTATTTGACTACACTATAAATATTTAAAATACTTTATCTCAATGAAGTGTAAGTTGTCTTATATGAAGATATAAATCAGGTAGCGGTTAGCATCCATCACAGATTAACTGAAGAATAAGTATTTCTAAAGTTTTTCTGTTAGCTCTTTTATTAGTTGTTGTTTTTGAATTTTTTGAATTTCAGGAGCTTCCAGCTGTAAAAACTCTAAACCTGAAAAAAGGTTTCCTTGTTTTCTGTTTTGCCTAGGTTCCATGCTTTCAATTAACACAGCTTCCAGTAAATCTCCCAGATTCTGAAAAGTAAAGTTATCTAATTTGACGTCCGTGATAAGATTACCTTTGTCGCTTATTGGATAAAATCCAAACCAGGAAAATCTATCCCAACGACCACTCAGTCGGTCAATTGTGTGAATCTTCAACCTTTTTCCTAGCGGCTGATCAATTGCTTGACCCACGTAAATTGTTTCACGACCATCATGTAGCAAGTAAATACCTATCTGTTCTCTGAAATTGACTTCTGAAGCACCCACTTGCTGTATTCCTAAAAGATCAGGATACGATTTCCAATGGACAAGAGTTCTGTTCCAATATATTCCAAAAGAATTAATTATTTTATAGATCTCCTTGGTTGTTTTCTCAATTATGACCGTTTTAGATTCAATATCAGATGCCTCCAGATCTGAAGAGTTTTCCAAAAATTTTCTAAGTATATAAACTCCTTTGTCAACTCTGGCGAAGATTGATTTTTCCTTATAGGAATTTATATCTGTTGTGATACTTGCACTTACAGTATCTTGAGGAGTTGCACCAAGTGACTTTCTATACCCTTTTTCCGCAATTAATTCTGCAATCTCAGTGTAATGAAGTGCCTTTTTCTCGTCTTCAAAAACTTTAACAATAGCATCTTTCCATTTTAATTGTGTCATGTATCTTATTTTAGGGTAAAAAAAAATTTATCAAAAGTTTGTGTTGTGGAAGTAAAAAAGTTTTTAAACTGCAAGTTTAATTAATTTTTTTGGATAAACTAATTTTACCACATAGGATTTATATCCCAACAGTTAAAATTTCCTATATTTCGGTGGTGTAGTATAGTGAGAGGTGTTCTTGACGTAACTTATGTTTTAGTGTATCCTGGGTAGAGAGACGAACTACTTCTATGTGATGTGATATTTCGGGTTTAACGCG
>DNNJ01000359.1:2378-2790 GCA_003487955.1 Clostridiales bacterium
TGTGATATTTCGGGTTTAACGCGTCAATGACTTCCAGTATTTTTTGTGCCTGGGATTGGAGTTAAAAACAGAGATGGCTGGAGTTCATAGGCATGTACAAAATCCATCAGATGTACCTCACACTCAGTTTGAAACGGATGTTCTTCTTGTAGCTCTGTTTCAATCCGTTGTTAACGAACTTTATCAACTCCAGGATGGAACCGGTTGGGAATGGTAATTTTATCAGTATCAAGGGATAACATTGTGTTTCGGTTTCCTTTTTTTGGACCTATAATGAGCTGTTAAAAGCTGAGTTGATTTTATTGACCAAGTATGGTTACAACGAAGCAAGAAAACAGGATACGGAGCGAAGCGACGTCTGTTTCCCTGAGTTTAGTAACATTTAATGTTTATCTTATATTGCTTTCTTTAG
>DNNJ01000185.1 GCA_003487955.1 Clostridiales bacterium
CTTATGGACTCATTAAAAATGCTGCCCTTTTTATTTGCAGCATATATTATAATTGAATATATTGAACATAAGTCATCAGGCAAGCTTGTCAACGGGCTGAGGAGATTTGGAGTTGCAGGAGGAGCTGTGCTTGGATGTGTTCCCCAATGCGGGTTTTCTGTAGCTGCATCAAATTTATACGCAGGAAGAATTATAACTGCAGGAACTTTGATAGCTGTTTTCATATCCACATCCGATGAAGCAATACCCATATTATTGTCAAGCAATGGTGATGTAAAATTAATTTTATCCCTTGCAGTTGTAAAAATAGTAATAGCCGTCACAGCCGGAGCTATGGCAGATTCTATATTCAAGGGCTTTTTTAACAAAACCGTCAATGAAGGAATTGCAAGCTCTATTCACCGTCATGTTTGTACCGACTGCGGATGCCATGACGAGCACAATATATTAAAACCTGCATTAAAGCATACAATTAATATATTTATATTCTTGTTTATTACAAATCTATTTATAAACTATCTCATAGAATATGCAGGTGAAGATAATTTATCTGAGATTTTATTGAATGACAGTATTTTTCAGCCTGCATTGGCTGGTATAATAGGATTTATCCCAAATTGTGCCGCTTCAGTTATACTCACTCAGCTGTTTATCGGGGGAAGCATAAGCTTTGGCTCTGTAATTGCCGGACTTTCCACCGGGGCAGGAGTAGGGTTGTTGGTCTTATTCAAAATGAATCGAAATATTAAGGAAAATCTTAAAATCATGTTGTATATATATATCTTTTCGGTATTCGCAGGGTTTTTAATACAAATAATAATGTCATCCTGAGCGCAAGCGAAGGATCTCAGGTTTTGAGATTCTTCACCGCGTTCAGAATGACGCCCCGTGGGTTATGCATAGCAATGGCACTACGTTAAAGTTATTCACAACAGTGACAATTTGAAACCAGTATTTACTTTATTTCTTCGAAGTTCCTAAATAAGCTTCTATAATTTTTTCGTTTTTCAGAAGCTCAATTCCTTTTCCTTCCATGGCCATGTTGCCTGTTTCCAAAACATAACCGTAATCTGCAACCTTAAGTGCTTTGTTGGCATTTTGCTCGATTAACAAAATCGTAGTTCCTTGAATGTTTATTTCCTTTATAATTTCAAATATATTATTCACTATTAAAGGAGCTAATCCTAAGGAAGGCTCATCCATCATTATCAGCTTAGGTTTGGCCATTAATGCTCTTCCTACTGCCAACATCTGCTGCTCACCTCCCGATAATGTACCTGCCAATTGCCATGCTCTATCCTTGAGTATTGGAAACAATTCATAAACTCTTTTTATATCGTCTTCTATTCCGTCACTTCTCAGGTAGGCGCCGACTTTTAGGTTTTCCAGCACTGAAAGATTCACGAAAACCCTTCTTCCTTCGGGGACCATGGTAATTCCTCTTGCTACAATATCTATTGTATCTTTTCCAAGTATATTTTCACCTTGAAATATAATTTCGCCCATGCTTGCTTTAACAAGTCCCGCTATGGCTTTAAGGGTGGTGCTTTTACCTGCGCCGTTGGCACCTATTAAGGTTACGATTGAGCTTTCCGGAACGTGGATGCTTATACCCTTAACTGCGGATATTCCGCCGTAATTTACGTGCAAATTATTAATTTTAAGCATCTTCTTCCACCCCCAAGTAAGCTTCTATAACTCTTTGATTATTTTTAACCTCGTTTGCGGTCCCCTGAGCTATAAGCTGACCGAAGTCTAAAACGTAGATTTTTTCTGATATTTCCATTACTAGGTCCATATGATGCTCAATCATAAAAATCGTAAGCTTAAATTCATCTCTTATATTATGAATAAACGTTGACAACTCCATTGTTTCCGAAGGATTCATACCGGCAGCCGGCTCATCTAAGAGAAGAAGATTAGCATCTGTTGCAAGGGCTCGAGCTATTTCCAATTTTCGCTGCTCACCATAGGGAAGAGAATGAGCTATTTCATTTTTCAATCTTAATAAATCCAATTTATCAAGAAGCATCTCGGATTTCTCACGCATTTGCCTTTCTTCTTTGTTAGACCAAGGCATTCTAAGCGTACTGGACAAGAAATTTGAATTTATTCTTAAATGATTTGCAATCAGTATATTGTCAAACACTGTTAAGTTTTTAAATAATCTTATATTTTGAAAAGTACGGGCGATACCTTTTTTGGTTATTTTGTCAGGTGTAAGTTCGGTTATATTTTCATCTTTATAATATACACTTCCCTTAGTAGGAGAGTATACGCCCGTAATAACATTGAAGGCGGTTGTTTTTCCTGCACCGTTTGGACCTATTAAGGCTTCGATTTTTCCTTCCTGAATTTCAATATTAAGATTGTTGACAGCGGTAACTCCTCCAAACTGCATTGTTACATTGTTTATTTTTAAAACACTCATTATGCAGCACCTCCTTTACCGGTCTTTTTTCTTGGTTTTTTTCCGGAAAGCCAGTCAAAGACCAACTTCCAGGACAATTCCTTCTGTCCTAAAAGACCGTTTCTGAAGAA
>DNNJ01000186.1:0-506 GCA_003487955.1 Clostridiales bacterium
GCTATTCGTTTTTCCCCGCTTAAAGGTCGCAGCCTTCCCATTACTTGTTTAAAGTCCTCCCATTCTGTTACTGGTTCATTAAAGTCATTGTATGTCGTCAGGGGCTGCTGGAACACTGCAGATGAATCGAAATACTTTTCAATGGTATTCATATTAATTGGACCTTTCGATAGGGCTTGAGCAGTGCTAGAAGCCCCTTAGGCATTTCGTCCCCAAACGATACAGAGTAGTCTCCTAATCTTTCGCTCGTGATGCCATTTTGCGTTTTAATCCATGCAACCGCTTGATTAGCAAATAGCTTTACCCCAGCTGGCTCAAAACCTGCTTCCCATGTCATTTTACAATATTCTTGTGCCCACAAAAGCAATGCTTCTTTTAGTTCTTCGTCTGTCATTTAGCATCACCTCTTTTTCTTTCGCTTTCCTCCCGCAGTCTCCTCTGGAACGCTATCATCTTCATCGTCAAAATCAAATACTTCGTCGTCAGCCATTACCTCTTCTATTTGC
>DNNJ01000186.1:686-3022 GCA_003487955.1 Clostridiales bacterium
ATTTGCTGCTCCTGCTTTTCAACTTCAATCTTAATTTCCTCAGCAGCTTTTGCTTCAACTTCTGCTTGTAAGCGACGCATTCTATTAAAACCTGCAAGACCCATTATTTCACCTCGTTTAAACTAAAATAAGGGAGGGAATTACCCCTCCCAGCTGTTTACTACTGTAAAGTGTGAACAAACTTGGCTATGCGGATATTCTTATTCTCGTATACACGTGACCAGTTCAGGGCATTAGCCAACTCTAAGTTGGTTGGGCTTGAACCTACAACTGCAGCGTCTTGGAAAGCTATTCCTCGAGGATGCAGAATGAAATGCTGGCGGTTAATTAAGATGTCATCACCTTGCAAGCTATCGCGGTCGGTCTCTGTAGGAACCGGTGCCCCGCCATTACCTTTAGCAATAGCACCTTGCCCAAACAGGTAAGTAGTATAATCAGTGCCATTTGCTACCGGGCAGCCATCGTCTACAATAACCTGCTTTCCTTGGAAGCGTTTTACGCGAATATCTTTGCCGTTGAAAGATTCTAACTCCAGTGAAATTAGCCCTTGCTTCATTAAAGAAGCTTCAGTCGCTGAATGCATCATTACTCCGGTTAGCTTGTCTTTACTGTCCCCTAGCAATTGCAAGGCATCTACAAAAGTAGCCCCAGTAATATCAGATACTGCAGGAGCTGCGGCACCAGAAATATCCAAAACATTTCCCGCCATGTTTGCTGCAGCAAACACTCCATCGAGAATTGCTAATAAGATAGCTTGTTCCCGTCTAGCCCAGTAAGCAGCCACCAAGTTACCAATAGCGGCCATGGGGTCATCACCGGATAAAGCTCTTGCAAGGTCATTAACGCCCCACGCTTTACCTCTCATAAGTAATACTGCAATATCCTGACCAGAGTCAATATTATTTACCTGCAAGGGGTTCTGGTCGTCCAGCACTTCGTCGGCGCCTCCTAGGTCCTGCCAAAAAGGCATGTTAATCAGGCGACCGCCGCTGGAAGCCAGCTTGTCAAAAGCAGCATCGTTTACAACAATACCACTTTGAACTAAAGCTGAAAGTTCAGCTGTTTTTTCTATGACATATTTATTAAAAACTTCCGGTACGATTATATTAGCAATACGAGTTGCCGGCATTCAAATCATCTCCTTTTAAAATAATGCTTTTGGTCATACTAAGCAGTTAGCTTAGATATCGTTGCTGTTACTTCAGCAGTAGTAAAATTTTTCCCCGCCTTAGAGACGGTTGCTTTAAATTTATAACTTCCATTTGCTTCAGCGGTCGCGGCAGTGTAAGCGGTAATATCGGCCCATGCCATACGTATCACTCCTTCACTAAAATAATAGAGGTTAAACTAATTTGCCTGAGCCATCAACTTTTTAGCCAACTCGGGGTTCTCCCGAATGATTCGGCCTTGCTCAGTAAGGTTAAAATACTTTTTGCTCCATGGATTGTTTTTAGGGTCGTCCTTTTTACTAGGGTCAACTACCCTCCCATTTTCCTTAAACTTCTCTGATACTACCTTTTCGATATTTGCCTGCCAGATGTTCTCCAAAGCAGTCAAGTTATTAACAGTTTCATCTTCGTCCTGCCCCACAAAATAGTGTACTACTTCAACCGGTAGTCCCTTTTGTGTTGCGAGCTGTGTTGCTTTATTAATCAACTCGGACTTGGTGCGGGCCTGTCTCTCTTTAGCCAGTTCCTCTTCAAGTTTCCGAAGTCGCTTCTGCTCTTCAGTTTCATCAGGGAATTTCTTTTTAATCTCTTCTTCGATAAGGCTGGGCATTGTCTTCTCTTTCCACGTTTCAAGCCCTTTAGTAAAATAAGAATCTAGTGCGGGCTGTATTAATTTCTTGCCAGCATCTGTTTCCAGAAATGCCTTCACCTTCTTGGGTACTAGATACAACCCTTCTAGGTATTCTTGTGCTTCTTTGTCTTCCTTATTGTCCTCTAAAAACTGTTTTAATTCTTCTAGACTCACTAATATCTCTCCTTTACATAAAATAAGGAAATGCCTGCTCAAACTTAACATTTGAATAAACATTTCCATTTAATAAATTATATCACATTTTTTAGTATTTGTAAATAGGCTTTATTTCTTTATTTTGATATAATGTTTGCAGTTAGCTCCCTCAAAAAGCACCTTGTCCGGCTTTTTTACTGGATAAAAACTACATACTCCCTTGAAATATCTTTTTTCACCCTCACCGAACTCACACGTCTTACAAACAATTTTGTCCTTGTCTACCTGGGTCGTCTTAATCATTTCATCCTTGTCACCGTGCACTGAAGTTGGTAATTTAAAATCTGCCATTAAATTTCACCTACCGTCCTTTCCCTTCA
>DNNJ01000186.1:3193-5430 GCA_003487955.1 Clostridiales bacterium
TCCTTTCCCTTCATTTTAATTATATACATATTTCAATTCAATTATACCATATAGACAGAATTAAGTAAATAAAAATTATAATTCAGGAGGAAACACATCGACATCAACGAATATTCTGCTACCCACTTTTTCTAATTTTGTTATCTTGTAGCTGCTCCCCCTTTGTATTATTACCTCGAATTCACCCCCAAAAGAGGATTGACTGGCAACCCCGTCCCATGCTAATTTATTGCCTTGCCCATAGCGGCTAAATGGCTCAGCATAAATCATTTTAGTTCCCCGGGGTGCATAAGCATTTACGACAAGATTCCCGCTAAATCCTGAGCCTTTACAGGCGGCTGTTGACAGGAAAGCTTCGTCCTTGACTACCTTGTCTAACAGCAAATCTTGAAGCTCTTTTTCTGACAAAGTTAATTGGTTAGTGCTAATGCCCAAAAAGCCAGCTGCACCGTCGGCAGATTCGACTCCCCTTTGCAACCAAATATCAAAATCATAACTGCTTTTATCAAGAGCTTTTGTAGCCGCTTCAATCATTTCTTTCCCGCCCTCATAATCTAAATCTACTTGGCCAATACCTTTATAATTGTACCAACTGCCCTCATATCCTCTTAGGGGCCTATTAAATTTACCAGAACCTCCGGTATATTGATATAACGCCTCTCGCTCTTCTTTTGATAAATCGTTCCACACTTCCCCAGTTTGGGCCCTCAATACTTTGTCTGCAGCTTTTCTTTCCTTAAACCAAAATGCTGTGTCTTTGTATTGTTGGTCATATCTGCTTAAATCATCTGAAATATATTTTCTTAGCTCCTTAGTAATGTCGCTTTTTTCTCTCAAAAGCTTTTCAATAGCAACTTGATGCTTTAAATATTTTTTGCCTTGCTTTTCGAACTCTTCAGTTAACTTAAGAAGCTCTCTAAATTTCGCCGCATCATCACCGGAGGACGCCAATATAATATGGTCATTAAAATATTTTATTTTTTCTGCAACTGCATCTTTCTTGTCGGGATAGTCTGTTACTTTTACTGAATCTTTCCAAATGCCGCTATAAGTTTTATCAAAATTAATCTTATACTTCGCAAGCTTTGAAGTTATCTCTCCGATATGCTCTTTTAATTTGTCCTCAGGCTTTGTTTGTCCTCTTGCCTCTAACAGCTTTTTAACTTCATCAGCCATCTTATCATCAAACTTAATGCCCTTAGCTTTGGCCCATTGTTGATATGTTTGTTGAGGTATTATGCCGTCGCCTCTGGCCCTTCTAGCTTGAGGCGTGAAGCCCACAACCTCAGCTCTTATAGTGCACCTACAATTAATGTCTCCCGAGGCGCTACCGCTTAATCCGGGGGCTGAGGCTTTAATGTCACCGGGCATAATAAAGTCCTCATATACCTCGACGACTTGCCCATCCATTACTCTATGACTATCTCTCGTCCTATCATCTAATGTAGCCACCCAGACCTTTTGAATTAATACTCCTTTTTTATATGCCTCTGTGTAGCTATCTAGACTGCCTTGATTCTGTGCCCTATGTGTTTCAGTCCTTACAATTCTACAGGCTTTAGACGCTGCTATATTCATTTCCTTAGCTATGGCTTTTGTTACCTGCCCAGCATCTTTACCCCGTACTACTCCTTGCATTATTTGGTCCCTTATTTTAGCATTAGTCAGCTTGGTATGTCCTTTAGCTATTTGCGGCCATCTATTCGGTCCTTCTACTACAGCATTAACTGCTTCCTTTTTAAGCAAGCCAAACATAAGCGGTATTTTAGCCTCCTGCTCTAGCTCAAAAGTGGAATAGTAGAATGAACTTTCAAATGCTCCTTTGACTGCCTTCTTAGTTGTTTTTACTTGAACATCGTAGGCTGTTTTAAGATTGTCAGCTATGTTCTTTTCTAAGTTAGTTAGCCTATTGTATTTGCTTAAGTCAGCCATCGATAACTTGCCATCCTTAGCATGCTTTTCATATAACAAATTGATGTCCTTGCGGATATTCTTAAGGCCCTCTTTGTACCCTCTAACTATTATTCTTTCGTCCTTCGTTAACTCCTTGGCCATAGCTTATTCCTCTTCCTCTGGCTCTTCCTCTTCATCAAAATTAAAATTATCTAAAACTATCATTCCTTCGGAGTCTCTCTCCATCTCCTCTATTTCCCATTCGACATCATCAACAAAAGAAAGAAGGGAAAGCCTTGTCTTCTCGCTGACCATGCCTTTAAGTTTGCCAGTGCTGTCCGCTT
>DNNJ01000186.1:5649-5813 GCA_003487955.1 Clostridiales bacterium
TACCGGCAGGTTGCGTTTAAAACTAAAGAATACATTGAGATAGTCTAAGTTGATTCCCTTTTTGGCCCACGCAGTACAAAGTATTTTAAACTGCTGCCTTAATGCTGCTGTCATTTTACGCTCTAATATAATGCATTTATTCTCTAGTGGAGTAAGTTTATATT
>DNNJ01000364.1 GCA_003487955.1 Clostridiales bacterium
GACAGATGTTATACAGACAAATGTTCAATCGGCAGAAGAAATTATGCTCCCGGTCAGCATGGTCAAAATAACAAGAAACTGACTAACTATGGTACTCAGTTAAGAGAAAAACAAAAAGTTAGAAGATATTACGGAGTTTTAGAAGGACAATTTACTGAATATTACAATATTGCAGAAAAAATGTCCGGGAAAACCGGCGATAATTTGTTGAAATTGTTAGAGCTTAGATTTGACAATGTTATTTACAGATTAGGCTTTGCAAATTCAAGACCTGAAGCAAGACAATTGGTAGTTCACGGTCATTTTACCATAAACGGCAAAAAAGCTGATATCCCGTCAATGATTTTACAAGTCGGCGATGAAATAAAGGTTAAAGATAAAAGCCAAAGTTCCGATAAATTTAAAATTTTAGCAGAAGCTCACAAAAATACTGCACCCCAATGGCTGCAGGTTGAACCTGAAAGTTTCACAGGTAGAATAATTGCTGAACCTGCTAAAGAAGATATTGAAATACCAATAGAAGAGCATATGATTGTCGAGTTCTACTCCAAGTAATAGCATATAAAAATTATTACCCTCGACAAACAAAAAATTAAGGAGGGTTGGGATGATAGAAATAGAAAAACCAAATATTACTTTAAATGAAAAGAATGAGAATAACACCTATGGTAAAATAGTGGTGGAGCCATTGGAAAGAGGCTATGGGACAACAATCGGGAATTCATTAAGGAGAATACTACTTTCATCGTTACCGGGAGCAGCTGTTACTTCAATAAACATTCAAGGAGTATTGCATGAATTTTCTACAATACCCGGTGTTCGAGAAGATGTGACAGAAATAATCCTTAACATTAAAAACTTAGCTGCTAAAATGAATGTGCAGGGACCTGTGCAGCTTTTAATAGATGCAAAAGGTCCGAAGACAGTTACGGCAGCAGACATAATTACGGGCGGAGATGTTGAAATAATAAATGAAGACCTGCATATTGCAACTCTTGAAGAAGGCTCTGAACTCATTATTGAAATGGAAATGGAGCAGGGAAGAGGGTATGTTATAGCAGAAAGAAACAAGAAGGACAGCCAGGCGATTGGAGTTATTCCTATCGATTCAATTTATACACCTGTAAAAAAGGTAAACTTTACGGTTGAAGATACAAGAGTGGGAAACAGAACGGATTTCGACAAGCTTACTCTTGAGGTTTGGACTAACGGCACGATAGAGCCTGAAGAAGCAGTTTCTTTAGGTGCCAAAATAATGAATGAACACCTCAACCTATTCATATCATTGACAGAGCATGTAAATGAAGTGGAAATCATGGTTGAAAAAGAAGAAGATGAAAAAGAAAAAGTTTTGGAAATGACAATAGAGGAGCTTGATTTATCAGTAAGATCTTACAATTGTCTGAAGAGAGCAGGAATAAATACTGTTGAGGAGCTTACTTACAAGACTGAAGAAGACATGATGAAAGTAAGAAATCTTGGAAAGAAATCTTTGGATGAAGTATCTAAGAAACTTGAAGAATTAGGATTATCTCTAAGGAAAAATGATAATTAGCTTTAAAAGGAGGACTAAATGGGTAGTCACAGAAAGCTTGGGGTTAAATCTGACCATAGAGTGGCAATGCTTCGAAATATGACTGCTGACCTTATTACTCATGGCAGAATAAGAACAACAGTTACAAGAGCTAAAGAGCTTAGAAGAGTTGCAGAAAGAACTATCACTCTCGGAAAAAGAGGAGACCTGCATGCAAGACGTCAGGCGTTAGCTTATTTATACGACAAAGATGCAGTATATAAGCTATTCGAAGAAGTTGCTCCTAAATACAAGGATAGAAACGGTGGTTACACCAGAATTCTAAGAATTGGACCTAGAAGAGGCGATGGAGCAGAAATGGCGATAATCGAATTAGTAGAATAGTCATTGATATGAATATTAGGGACGATTCATTTTGTTCTTGCGAACAAAATGAACCGTCCCTAAATTTTTGTGAACATGTAAATATACATTGAAATAATTGTATTTTTATGGTAATATGAGCATGTAATTACATTTCAATTACACAGTGTAATAAGGTGAAAAATATGGTTAATATTGCCGTTTGTGATGATTCTGAAGAATATGTTGAAATAGTCAAGGAATTAATAAAGGTCATAATGGTGAAAAACAATACAGCCTGTAATATAGATACTTTCATTTCAGGTTTATCTTTGGTGCAAGCGTGTAAAAAGAAAACGTTTGATATCATATTTCTTGATATGGAAATGCCTGAAACGGACGGTATAAAAACAGGCCTTTTAATCAGGGAGCTTAGTAATAAACCTATAATTTATTACTTAACATCACATAAAGAATATGCTTATGAATCATATCAGGTTAAAGCTAAGAATTATTTGCTGAAGCCGATTCAAAGTGATGTATTAGAGAAGGAATTGATGGAATGTATAAAAGAATTGAATATACCTATTGAATTTCTTGATGTAAAAGATATAACCGGTATAATTCACCGCATTTCTCTAAACGATATAACACATATACTAAGGAAAAAAGATGATAGAAAGCTGCATATATATACTCTAAATAAAGAAGAAATAATAATAGTTCAAACTCTTAGAAGCATAGAAGACAGTCTATCTTCCATCAGTTTTTTTAAAAGATCCGGTAAATCCTGCCTTGTAAATTTGAATAATATACGTGCAATACAAAAGAATATAATTTATTTTACAAATAATGAGACAGAAGAAGCCAGCAGACGATGCCTTTCAGATTTAGTTAATTTATTCAAAAAAATAAACAAGAGGTGATAGAGTGGATACATGGATTTTAATTGAGGCTTTTATTAATTTTCTTCAAAATTATATTATTTATAAGGTCACGGGACTGTTTTACGACAGAAGGTTATCGTTTAAATTTAATGTTGAAATTGTAATAATTATAATGACCTTAATGCTTACCGGATTGAATTATTATTCCCAAATACATTCAAATCCTCTATTGTATTTTGCTTACTGTTTATTAATGCTCATAACAGCAGCAATAATATTTAAAGGCAATATTATTTCAAAGGCTGTAATAATATTTTCGCTTATAGTAGTTACGGGAATCCTTGAATTGCTGGCAGCAGTCTTGATTACAATTTTAGGAGGTTTTGATTTAAACACTATTCAAGAGCAAAACAATGTCAGACTTGAAGTGATGATAATATCCCAAACACTTTATGTATATTTTTATATGTTAATGAGAAAAAAGTTTGCTAAGGATAAAATAAGCTTTATTAATAATAAATACAATATCCTTGTAGGCACAATATTAATCTTGACTGTGATAATTATGATTATTCTTGCATGGATGTATGGAAATATTGATGTTACCAATGAAAGTATAGGTAAAACCTTATTGATACTGACACTGTGCGTTTCATTATTGTCTATTATTTCTATAACCTTAATAAACCAGGTTCTAAAAGATATGGAAGAAAAACATAAAAACGAAATGGAGCTTCAGCAAATCAAATTAGAAAGAGCTTATTTAACGGATGTAAATGCTGCCTTGGAGGAAATCAGAATTTTGAGACATGATATGCGCGGAGAGTTAGCATTAATACACGGTTACAATGAATTAAACAAAAAGGATAAAATCAGAGCACATATTGAAAAGAGGCTTCATGAAATGGATGTACAGCTTATTCCTCAAATAGACAGCGAGAATATTATAACTTCATTCTTAAATTTCAAAATAAAGGAAGCAGAGTCCAAGAATATAAATGTTGACTTAACAAGCAAAATAAACGATGAAGAAATATACATCGATAAGGGAGATATTTGCAGGGTTATAAACAATATAATGAACAATGCAATTGAAGCATTACAAGATTGCGATACAAAAAGTATGAAGCTGTTTATTGGAATAGCGGGAGGCTATTTAATTATAAAATCAGAAAATCCTTATAAGGGCAGCTTATTAACTGAAGGCAAAAAAATTATTACAATTAAAAAGGATAAAGCAAAACATGGCTACGGCTTAAAAAGTATTAACAATATAGCTGAAAGGTATAATGGTTTTATGAGTATATTGTACGAGGATAATAAATTTAAGATAGATGTAGAAATGTTAAACATTGGAGTGTATAAAAATGCAGCTGCTGAATGGTAAAATACAACACAGCACTCCGTTTTTATGGCAATTATGTTCGAGAAATTTACCGGTTGAGCAATAAAAACAACCGAATAAGCAATTTATGGAAAAAATGTTGAAGTTTGTCACTTTTTATCTTATTATCTTATTAATAGGAAAGGGGGATTTAAAATGAAGAAACATTTATCATTATTATCATGTATTTCAATGCTTTTGGTAACAACAGCTCAAGCATCTATGGGAATAACATGCATACTATTTATTAATCAACCAAAAGTGCCTCAATGCCTGCTGGAAAATGATTAATAAATTCTCAGCAAAATTGTCTGAAGAATTGAGCCTAAGCCTCAATTCTTCAGACAATGAAAAAGAAATATACGCATACAGCATTGAAGTACTGATATCTTTATTAATAAATCTCATTATCCTTTCCATAACGGCATATTTTTTTAAAAAACCGGCTGAGCTCATTGTATTCATTATATTTTTTTCAATTCTCAGAAGTTATGCCGGAGGGTATCATGCCAAGACTCATATAGAGTGTATATCCTTATCATTGTTCTTATTTGTAATATCAGCCTTAAGCAGTACTTATTTAATAGAGTTCGGAAAAGTAATATTATCTTTTGGAATTTTGTTTTCAATAATAATGGTATTTGTCTTTGCTCCATCTGAATCTGAAAATAAACCTTTAAGCAAAAAAAGGTACAAGAAGTATAGAACGCTCAGCAGGATAATAGTAATAGCATTATCTGTGACAGCAATTTGTTTGTACTTCACTAAAGAAACTACCGGGCATTTATATATAACTGCAGTAGCGGCAATGTCTTTTGAGTCACTAAGCCTATTGAAACATTAAATATTGAGGATATTTGGGACGGTTCTTTTTGTTCTTGAGAATAAAAATTACCGTCCCAAAATTTATGCTCATCTTTTAAAACCCGAGATCCTTCGTTATACTCAGGATGACAACCCGTTGGGTGCGAACAGTAACTTGCTATTCACCGTCAGTATATAGCGTAAAATTTACTGTTGTAAAATAATGTGAATGATGATATTATTCTTATGCGGCTTTAACCGTTAAAATTTAAATAACAGGTGTAGAATGAACGAATACATAATTAAAATTGATAATGTGAAATATAAATATGAAAAAAACTCCGATTATGCTGTTAACGGAATTTCACTTAATATTAAAAACGGAGAGTTTACTGCAATTATCGGTCACAATGGCTCAGGAAAATCCACTTTAGCAAAACTAATCAATTCAATTTTACTTCCCACAGGAGGAAAGATTTTCGTTAAAGGAATGGATACCTCCGACGACTCTAAGCTTTGGGACATAAGACAGACTGCAGGCATGGTGTTTCAAAATCCGGATAATCAGTTAGTGGCAACCATTGTTGAGGAAGACATTGCTTTCGGTCCTGAAAATTTAGGTGTTGAACCGGCTGAAATAAGAAAAAGGGTTGATGATGCTTTAAATACCGTAGGTATGTATGAATTCAGAAAAAGACCGCCCCATTTATTATCCGGCGGACAAAAACAAAGAATAGCAATAGCAGGCATATTGGCTTTAAATTCCGACTGCATAATTTTGGATGAGCCTACTGCAATGTTAGACCCTTCCGGCAGGAGAGAAGTTATGGAAACATTAAAAAAGTTGAATGCTGAAGGGAAGACAATACTTCTTATCACACACTATATGGATGAAGCTGTTCAAGCAGATAGAGTAATAATCATGGATAAGGGGAATATTAAATTGGACGGGACACCTAAGGAAGTATTCAGAAATATTGATGAAATTAAAAAATACGGTTTGGATGTTCCACAGGTAACGGAGCTGTCACAGGAACTTATTAAGGAAGGAATGAAACTACCTCCTGATATAATAAATGTAAAGGAATTGGTGGACATATTATGTCAATAAGAACAGAAAACATTAAATATGTATACAGTGAAGGTACTCCGTTCAGAACCTTGGCATTGGACGATGTGAACGTTACAATCGAGAAAGGTGAATTTGTGGGAATAATAGGTCACACCGGCTCCGGTAAGTCAACATTGATACAGCTTTTTAACGGTCTTGAACCTCCTACGGAAGGAAAGGTTGAAGTTGACGGCACTATAGTGGGTGAAGACAAGAAAAAACTGAAGTTAATACGTCAAACAGTAGGTTTGGTATTTCAATATCCTGAATACCAGCTTTTTGAAGAAACAGTTGCAAAAGATGTTGCTTTTGGGCCTTTGAATTTAAATCTTTCTCAGAAAGAAATTGATTTTAGAGTTAAAGAAGCATTGGAATTAGTTGGTTTTAATTATAAGAAAATAAAAGATGCATCTCCCTTTGAACTGTCGGGAGGTCAAAAAAGAAGAGTTGCAATTGCCGGCGTACTTGCAATGAAACCGGATTACCTTATTTTAGATGAGCCTACGGCAGGCCTCGACCCTGCAGGCAGGAATGAAATATTCCATCAAATAAGGAAATTGCATGAGGAGTCTAATTTTACCGTTGTATTGGTATCACACAGTATGGAGGATATTGCAAAATTAGTAGACAGAGTTATAGTGTTATCCAAGGGGAAAATACATATGCAAGGCTGCCCAAAGGAAATATATTCGCAAGCTGAAGAATTGGAAAAAATCGGTCTTGGTATTCCTCAGATAGCTTCTATTGTCAGAGAACTTAAGATTAGAGGATTCAATATTAGACAGGACATACTCACAATTGAAGAAGCAAAAGAAGAAATATTAAAGGAAGTGAGGAGAAGAAATGTTTAAGAATTTAACTATCGGACAACATTATCCGGTTGATTCTCCCGTACACGACCTTGACCCTCGGCTTAAGATAATCATGACATTTATTTTTATAATTTCATTATTTTTGATTGAAAGCTTTGCGGGTTTTATATTTGTTATAATATTTTTGACTGTAACTATAACAATTTCAAAAGTACCTGTTAAATTTGTGCTCAAAGGATTAAGACCGATACTATTCATCATAGTGGTTACTTTTATCATCAATCTTTTGATGACGCCGGGAAGAGTAATTTTTACATTGGGATTCATAAAGGTTACTGAAGAAGGGTTGAGGCAGGCAGGGTTTATGGCTGTACGGCTTACTCTTCTTATAATGGGAACATCTCTTTTAACGCTGACAACTTCACCCATTATATTGACCGATGGAATTGAAAGCCTTTTAAAGCCGTTTAAAAGATTCGGTCTTCCTGCCCATGAACTTGCAATGATGATGACAATTGCTCTACGCTTTATTCCTACCCTTATGGAAGAAACAGAAAAAATAATGAAAGCACAAAAATCAAGGGGTGCTGATTTCGAAAGCGGCAATATTATGAGCAGAGCTAAAAATTTAGTTCCACTGTTGGTTCCGCTTTTCATAAGTGCATTCAGGCGCGCCGACGAATTAGCTATGGCAATGGAAGCAAGATGTTATCGGGGTGGAGAGAACAGAACAAGAATGAGACAAATGAAAATTTCAAAAGGTGATTATGCTGCAGCATTTGTTTTCACGGTTTATTTTGCAGCAGTAATAATATTTAAGATATGGTAAGAAATATTAAACTTTTAATTGCTTATGACGGTACTTCCTATCATGGGTGGCAAACCCAATTAAACAAGGCTACAATTCAAGGAACAATTGAAAATGCAATTAGTATCATAACGAAGCAAAAAATTGAGCTAACGGGCTCAGGAAGGACTGACAGCGGTGTTCATGCTTTGGGACAGGTGGCAAATTTCAAAGCAGACACCAAAATCCCTGAGGATAAGATAAAAATTGCACTTAATGCAAATTTGCCCCCGGATATTAGGATTATGGAATCCGTAGATGTTGATATGGATTTTAACTCAAGGTTCGATGCTCTTGACAAGACATATATGTATCGAATTTATAATGACAGGGTTCAAAGTCCCTTCTATGCAAGGTATTCATGTTTTATTCCGCAGGTTTTGGATATTGATAAAATGGAAGAAGCACTTAAATTGATTATTGGAACCCATGATTTCATAGGATTTATGGCTTCCGGCTCCTATGTAAAAACCACGGTGAGAACAGTATATGATGCAAAGCTTTTAAAAGAAGGAAATTTAATAAGAATTTATATAAACGGTGATGGATTTTTGTACAATATGGTAAGAATAATTGCAGGAACATTAATTGATATAGGAAAAGGCACAAAAAATATTTCCTGCATAGAAGAGGCTCTTACAAATAAGGACAGGAAAATCTTAGGACAGACAGCTGCTCCCGAAGGGTTGTTTTTAATGCAGGTAAATTACAAAAAATGACTTGACATTTTGTTTTGATTCCTATAGAATGTCATAGGTATTACTTAGATAGAGAAAAACCGTTCCAATGCCCCGGAGCTTAGGTTTTTTGAATAGATAATTAAATAAACAGTAGAATTACAGGAGGAAATTAAATGAAAAGCTTCTTGGCTAAACCTAATGAAGTTGAAAGGGCATGGTATGTCATAGATGCCGAAGGCAAGACTTTAGGAAGACTTGCAACAGAAGTTGCCAAACTTTTAAGAGGTAAACATAAAGCAATATATACACCGCATGTTGATACAGGAGACTTTGTAATAATAGTAAATGCAGAAAAGGTTGTATTGACAGGAAAAAAATTAGATCAGAAATTATACAGACGCCACTCTCTATATCCGGGCGGTTTGAAGGAAGTACCTTACAGGAATTTATTCCAGAGTAAACCAACACAGCCTGTTTATTTGGCAGTAAAGGGAATGCTTCCAAAGAACAGCCTTGGAAGAAAAATGTTAAAGAAATTAAAAGTATACGCAGGTCCCGAGCACAACAATCAAGCTCAAAAACCTCAAGTATACGAGTTTTAGTAGGAGAGGAGGAGTATGATGGAAGCACAGTACAGAGGAACAGGCAGAAGAAAAAAAGCTATAGCAAGAGTGAGATTAGTTCCCGGAACAGGGAAAATCAATATAAATGAAAGAAATTTAGAAGATTATATTAAATATGAAACTTTAAGAACTGTAGTTAGAGAGCCCTTGATGATTACTGATACAATGGGTCAGTATGACGTATTGGTAAATGTAAAAGGCGGCGGATATACAGGTCAGGCAGGAGCTATCAGACATGGCATATCAAGAGCACTTTTACAGGTAGATAAAGAATTAAGACCGCTTCTTAAAAAGGCAGGATTCTTGACAAGAGATTCAAGGATGAAGGAAAGAAAGAAATACGGTTTGAAAAAAGCAAGAAGAGCTTCACAGTTCAGCAAGAGATAAGCAGATGACCCAAATCTTCGATTTGGTGTCAGTCGCTTATACTGTAAGTGAAATTTTTATAAATTAAAATCAAGGAGTCACGGAAATGTGGCTCCTTTTTCTAAATACTTTACTGCCTCTTCATAAATTTCCCGGTATTTGATACTTTTCACAACAGCCCAAAGCGCTTCGAAATCTGACAAGTACTCTCCTTTATATAGAGATATAATTTTTGTTGCTTGTTCCTTGGTATTATGAAGTTTAAATTCTTCATATATTCTTTCAAAAAGATCACTATCGCAAACAATATCATCCCGACAGATAAAATAGCGGTTTTCACGATAGGAGACTGCTTCCTCCAAGCCGGCGCATTTAAGATCATTTTTTAAATGTCTCAAATTTACCGCAATTAGGTTTTTAATATTTTTAGATTCCGACTCCCACCAAATAGCGTTATATATTTGTTCTTTAGTAGCCCCTTGACCACCTGCATCAAGCAAGAAAGCCAAAAGCTCCCGTTCCTTTTTCGTTCTGAATTTTATTATATTTTGCCTTTTTTTATCCCGGTAAACAGTAAAAGCCCCCAATGTTTCAACATATGTTTTCTTTGGTTTGTATCCGGCAAATTCCATCATCTGTTTTGTAATTTCAGGTTCTATCCCATTGTCATAGGCAAATTCAAGTACCGGGTCATAAGTCTTCCGAAGTTTGAAATATTCATAAAGGCCATTGTCAGAGCAAAGCTTAAGATAATGCCTTGTAAGGCTTATAGAATTTTCATAGTCATTTGTATCTATTGCCGCTTTTGCAAGAATTCCGTACGCTAAAGACGAATGAAGCAGCATGCCTGAGTTCTCTCCTGCTGCTATGCACATTTGTGCACATTTAACTGCACTTTGAAAATCGGATATGGCAGAAAAATAACCCATAAGCCTGGCCAATACTACATTTTTCAAATAAGCTCCTGCATTATCTAAGTTTTCAAAGATTTCCTGCACCTGATTTTTATTATGTGTATCAGAAAAAAAGAGACCATAAGTAAGCCGCTGTAGTTTTGCCCACTGCATCTGAAAATATGTTTTACGGTAAAGGGGCGCATACTCGTCTGCTAAAGTAAAATACTTTATGCATGTTCCAAAGGAAGCATCAAAACCATTCATTTTATCAATGAAGCTGTTCTGGTAATAAATTTCAGCAGCAAGCAGGTAACCTGCCCACATTTCTTCATAATTACCCGTATTCCTTAGCCGCTTCAGCTCAGCTGAGAGTATGGACAAGGAACGGCTTCTTTCTCCCATCATCTGATAAGCTTTAGCCACATAAATGCCGGTACTGTGCATACCCAAATATTTCAGTTCATCCTCAGGAATTTCAAGAGACTTTTCGTAATAGTAGATACAATCCTTCATCCTGCCTGCAAAAAAATGTATTGTGCAAAGGTATCTTTCAAACCAATTCATGACCTTAATTTTACCGGACTTGGCACAGAGCTCTATCATATTACGAGCAAGTGCATAAGCTTCATTAATCCGGGAATTCCAGCACAGGTTGTACAATTTTTCGATAACTACTGCATATGATAGTTCCACATCCTGATTGTTAAGTTCGGCAATAAGTTTATCAAGCAGCATGTTTGATTCCTCAAATGAAACGAAATTGCGCAATACCCTTGCCTTATGTATCATAGCTTCAAAATAAAGCTCCATATTATCTTTGCTGATTTGCGGCAGCGCCGTATCAATATATTCATTAGCCTTTACAAAATTTCCAATAACGGAATTAAATGCCCCTATTGCAACAAGAATTTCGGAACTTAGTTGAATTGCCGTATTGTCTAATGATTGGAACCATATACGAAGCTCATTGAATTTGCAGCCCTTTAAATAATCCCTGTAGCATACGAGGATTATCTTTTCTAAAAGTTCGTAATCCTTTGAATTCATGGCGTATCTACCTGCCCTTGAATACTGTTTTTGATCAAAATAATATCGGGCTGCTTTTTGCCTTAACAATGACCTTTGGACATTATCCATCCTTTCCAGCAGACTGTTTTTAAAAAGCGTGTGGTAGCGGTATAATCCGTTACTCGTTTTAATGGTAAATATATTTCTGTTTACAAGGCTTTCTAACATAAGTTTCGTATTTTTTTTATTCAACACATCATCTAACATATGTGCATCCAATTCGTCAAAGCAGGCAGAACTTTTAAGGAAATCTACCATGTCGCTGTTCAAATTTGCTATACATTCACGGAAAAGGTAGGCATACAAGGTTTCATGGCTGTAAGAAGTAATGTCGCCAATGGATATACCGTTCTCCAACAATACCTTGAATGAGCCTATGGCTAAGGGCCACCCCTCTGTTGTATCATAAATGGCTGGATCGTCAAAACCCAAGATACCAGCAATCTCTTCTCTCGTAAATGCTAACTCCTTTTGGGTCAGTTCGGTAATTTCGCCCTTTATTTTATAAGATAACAAATCCTCACAAGGTGCTTCCCTGCTGCCCAAACAAACTTTAATGTTTTTCGGAATATACTTGATAAGAGAGACGATAAATTTTTTGACTTGTTCTTCTTCAATGGTATGCAGATCATCCATAATGACAACAAAATCTTCAGGGATATTTTCAATACTGCAGATAAATGCACCAGCAAGCATGGAGATGAAATTGCTTTTTTCGTAAAATGGCAAGTATTCCGTTGTGGAGAAGTCAAATTCCGGAAAAGTATACTTTACGGCCTCACACAATGTGTCTATGAATGTAAAAACATCGTTTTCTCCGTCTAAAGAGAGCCAGACAGCGTTTCCGGAACAGTTTGCAATTTGTGACAGAAAGGTAGTCTTGCCGTGACCGGCGCCGGCATGGATGTATATAAGCTTTTTAGGGCTGTTAATTATGGTATCTATTAGAATTTCTCTAAGGATTTCTCCATCGAAGGACTTAGGAACAGTAAGTCTTACACTTGGTACATTAAGCATGCGCATTACCTCATAACTGGTATAATTATTAAATCTTAACATAAAGGTGGGAAAATTTAAAGCAATTTGCGATAAAATTACAAAATATTACAGAATATTCATAAAAAATATATTATTCGATAAAATATTACAAATTTTTTGTTATGTTCACGGTTTTGTTAACTGCCTGTAGCTTATAATTATATACAACAATACACTGCTGCTAAACAAATTTATTCTCGAGGTGAGGTGAATACCATAGAAACTGATAATATAAAAAAAATGCCTGATGAGGATTGCAGCGTGAATGAGGACATGTTTCCCTGCCTAGGGAAGTGCTGTCGCAAAAATGATGCACCCTTTAGCTCTTCTTATAAAAAGGTTTGCAGGCATTGTAACATATCGACTTCCCTTCCCTATGGAAGAGACCTGAAAATAGTGATTATTTTTGAATGCAGCAGATTTGGATATGGCAAAAGGGTAACTGAATGAAGGAATAATGTAACGATATAATGATTATAATGTTGAGGTTATATAATTGTACAGGAATTATAACATGATTATTATAACTATATTGGGAGGTAGCAAGCAAATGTTAAAAAAGATTCATAAGCAGATTATTATTGTATTGATTATATCAATGTTCTTGCAATTGCTCGTTGGCGTGACACCGGTAATGGCAGAAGATTTAAGTGACCAGAATACTGAGCTGATTGAAGAGGTTGGTGAAGATATTGTAGAAGAATCAGAGTTTGTACAGCCATTGGAAGTAAAATTGTCCCCCGGTACAACCGCAGGAGCTATTTCGGCAACTATTGTTGAGGGTATAGAGCCTATGGCTGTTGGACAATACTCTTACATAGATGAAAATGGAGAGACAAAGTACATAGGAGCCGATACGGTTATAAAAGTCACCCCGGATACCAACACTCTTGATGGCGGCTGGTATATCGTGGAAGGCACAATCAATAGAACCGGCACAATTACTGTAAGTGGTCATGTCCATCTGATTCTTGGAAATAATTCATCCCTTACGGTTAGTGGAAATGATAATAATGCGGGCATCCATGTCTCCGGAGGTAACAGTATAACCATCTACTCTCAATCAAGGGGAGAAGAGATGGGGTCCCTCCATGCCACCGGTGCTGTCGGTGCTGCCGGCATAGGTGGTGGCTATGATGGTGATGGAGGAACAATTAATATTAACGGTGGTACGGTTACAGCAACAGGTGGTGAATCCGCTGCAGGCATTGGAGGAGGCTACAATTGCGTTGGAGTAAATATAGAAATTAATAATGGAACAGTTACAGCAACAGGCGGCAGACTTGGAGCCGGCATAGGCGGCGGGGCACTTAGCTCCGTCATAGAGATTACAATCAACGGCGGAATTATTAATGCAACGGGAAATGTGGGCGGAGCAGGAATAGGAGGAGGCTATGAAGGTGGTGGAGGTACTATAATAATCAATGGCGGTACAATAAATGCAATTGGATTATCCGGCGGTGCAGGTATTGGCAGTGGAGTTTATAGTGAAAATGGCAGTATAATTCACATTGACGGAAATGCAAATATTGCGGCAGTATCTTTAGGTGGTGAAAATAAGCCTGCAATTGATGCACAAAGTGACAGCAGTGGTATTATCATAAACGCTACGCTTCAAACTCCAATTAGCAATGATTATGCAGTATACCTAAAATCAGACTCTTCCATACTAAAACTACCAGCGGGATTCAAGGGCTTTGCATT
The DNA here is from genome assembly GCA_003487955.1 of Clostridiales bacterium. Lineage (GTDB taxonomy): Bacteria > Bacillota > Clostridia > Tissierellales > Sedimentibacteraceae > Sedimentibacter. Next base: position 14,097 of record DNNJ01000364.1, read on the forward strand.
CAGTCCCACATATGATCCGGATAATTTTACATACAATTCGAAAATATCCGTTTATTCAGATGAGAGTTGTACCATCCCCAAAGGCAGGATTATAACTGATTTTTTAGGAGGTATAGGAATAAAAATTCCTTCTGTTTCGTTGGAACTTGAACAAAAGGCTACTTTGGTTAAATATAATATTCCTATTACAGATGGCAATGTTAATATCAGTGGAGTTAACGAAAGCTATATCTATACAGGTAACATAATCACTCCGGAGCCCATAGTAGAATATGAGAATGTTATACTTGAAAAAGACAGGGACTATGCTGTCCAGTATCGTGATAATATCTGGGTGGGCACTGCTGAGATAGTTATTACTTTTATTGGAATATACTCAGGCTCTGTTACGAGAAACTTTAAAATTCTTAGTAAGACCTATAATCTTGGACCGGAAGGAAACGAAGCTGCTGTAACAGGCACTGTTGATTCCAATGGAACTCTTACAATCACAGGCAGTGGACCGATGGGAGATTATGAAACGGAATCTCCCCTAAAAAACTATCCAAATATAAAATCTGTAGTAATAAATAACGGAATGACAACAATTGGCTCATATGTGTTTTTCTACCTTTACAATTTGGAATCAGTAACAATCCCGAGCTCAGTCACCAATATTAAAAACGATGCATTTAGATACTGTACTAAGCTAAATTCTGTTACATTTGAAGATGGTTCAAAACTCCAAATCATTGGAGATGATGCTTTTGATACTTGTTCTGCCCTAAAATCCATAACAATACCTTCTTCGGTCGAAAGCATTGGCAATAGTGCATTTTATGGCTGCTCTTCCCTGGCTGCCATTGTAAATTATTGCAGTAATAATCAGATTATAGGAAATAATGCATTTGTCACCGGTACTGCCGGTACAAAAATAGCAACTGCCTATAATTCAAATTTGAACTTTATCCATGCTGCCCAGTCGGCAGGGTATACAATAGAATATTTTCCATTCTATACCGTGAGCTTTGATGCTAACGGCGGTGAAACGCCTTCACCGGTCAGCAAGTTTGTTAATGATTCCGGCACTTATGGAGATTTAGCAGTAGTTATAAGGACAGGATATACATTTAATGGCTGGTTTACAGCATTAACCGGAGGTACAAAGGTTGAAACAACCACAACCATCAATAACTCAGATCATACCCTGTATGCCCGGTGGACAATAAATCAGTATAACATCAGCTTTGACAGTGCGGGAGGTACTCCTGTAGAATCCATAACTCAAGATTACGGTACAGCAGTAGCAGTGCCTGTTAATCCAACCAAGGAAGGCCACACATTCAAAGGATGGCAACC
>DNNJ01000346.1:0-3159 GCA_003487955.1 Clostridiales bacterium
TTTGTCTGAGCACTGCAAACCGCTTCGTGCGGTTCTGAACAGCATTAGTCTGAAAAAGGATGGTGCCGGGCGTTTATCCAGAAGTAGATTTTGATAGAAACGTTCCGAGCATTTTTTTACTTTCTGCTCCAGCTTGTTTCTTTGACTTTCAGACATTGGGTCTAACGTCCACACGCAGCAACCTTTTGTTACTTCAAATCCCAAGTTTGCACCTGAATCCTCAAGATATTTGCGAATGCTATCTCCGACAGGAACACCCTGGGTCAAAATGACCGTGAAAGTCTTTCCAAAGAATCGTGGCCTGTGGAATATAAATGCAAGCCTGTCTAAAAAATTCTTCATTCGTGCTGAAACCTGATAAGCGTAGCTAGGCGAAGCAAAAATAACGCCGTCCGAAACCTCCATCTTTGCCAACAGCACATCCCGGTCATCCTTTAGGGGGCAAAGCGCTTCGCCTTTATCAAAGCATTGACAACATCCCTGACAAAAGTTCAGGTTATAATTGCTTAAAAATACATACTCAAAATCGATTTCCTCGCGTTGTTTCAAATTCTTCTCGAATTCTCGGACAGCATAATAAGTCGCTTTCTTTCGTGCGCTCCCGATAAATGCAGTTACCTTCTTCATATAAAAATCACCTCTCAATCAATGCGGGCGATACGATCTTTAACCAGTCATCCATATTTTCCTGATGGTCAAATGCAAGAGGAGGTTCAATTTTTTTAACATCATAAAATTCAACCAAACACAAACATTTTTTGTGCCAACGTTCCTTTTGCTTATCAAATAAATTTAACTTATCTATGCCTGCCTACCATATAGTTTTTAAGTTCTGACATAAATGTCATGATACCTTTATAGGCTTTTTGAATCTGACCTTTTCTTGACTGTGTTGTGTATTCGTTAATAAAATCATTCAGTGATTGCATAATAACCCTTCCAGTTGCTTCTTTGATTTTTTATCCAATATTTCACCTGTTAGCGCATATAAAATAAAGTTGTCTATTTCATCTTTTTTATGATCTTTCCTAATAATAAGCAATACGTTCAGGATATCAAGCAGTATGGATTTTCGCATGGTTTCTTTAACTGCCATTAGGTCATAGGAAATTAATCTGGAAGCTATTTTATCATTCAAGCCCGGCTTGGCTGCAGCTATTTTGGCCAATGCTTGTATACATTGGCGTATCGTTATGGGCTTTTCGTCATTTAGAAGGATCAGGTATTCATCAATTGTATCGTCCATTCTGTTTTCCACATCCCATTTCACATTCTCAGCAATCAGCATTAGTCCAATACTTCTCTGATAAGAATTGTCGCTTTTCAGTTTATTCCTGAAGGTATCCCAATACGGATAAACATCATTAAAATATAAAGACCTGTTTTGCAAAAGGAGAAAAGCCTGATATCTGAAATTATCGTCTTTTAAATTTAGCCATTCAATAAGCTGAGGAATATCCTCTTTGTCCAGAACTTTCGATGCATCCTGTAAATCGTTTTTTGAAATTAACATAATGCTTTCTAATGATATCATTTTTTATTACCTCCATCAAAATTCCAAATAACAGTTTCTTTAAAATATTTCTAATATGCTTTCCAATTACACTCTGTCTTTTTTTATTATAATCTTCCTTACATAAATTTACAATAATTATAATAAAAATGTTTTAAGTGGTTTGTTAAAATATATTTCAATATTTAAAAACAAGTAATGTGCGGCTATATCGTACAGCGGGGCTCAGCACAAAGATTATCACATCTTTTACCATCGGCTGTGATTCATTTGCTTCCTAATATCGGCCATGTTATTACTAATTCCATTGAATATATCATTCCATTTTTGAAGAAGCACCTATAAAAAGTAGTAAAAGTATTGAATAAAGCAACCTAAAACTTTGATTTTTCGTAATTGTATGGAATACTAGTGCCCCGATGAGCAACATCATCGGGCAGTGCTGATGTTCAACAATACAAACTCTTATAAACCACTACTTTCAAAATAGGTAAAACATCACTTTCAAACCATGGGTTTCTTTTTAACCAGCCTTGGTTTAATGGTGATGGATGAACCAATGGTAAATATTCCGGTAAATATTCTTGAAAATTTCTCACTGTTTCAGTTAAGTTTTTCCCACATCGTTTATTTAAATAGTATTTTTGTGCATAATTTCCAATGAGAATTATCGTTTCAATATTTGGCATCTCTTCCAGTAATCTTGGATGCCATTTTTTTGCGAATCCTATTCGAGGTGGCATATCACCTGTTTCAGCTTTACCTGGATAATAGAAATCCATAGGTAATTGTGCGATACGATCAGTATTATAGAATTTTTCTCTTGATATTCCCATCCAATACCGCAAGCGGTCACCACTCAAATCATTCCAAAACAACCGGGTTTCTTCTGCTTTACGTCCCGGGGCTTGCCCAACTATGGCAATACGAGCATTCTTAGAAGCTTTAAATAAAGGTGGAATCCCCTTGCTTGTATAGAAATTATTCATTGTATCAGCCATTATTTCTTTTTTAATCTCTTCAAATCTTTCCATATTACACACTTCCATATAATTTTTCTTCTTTAATATTATTATATTATAAACTTTTTATATAATTTTACAATAATTTGAATAAACTAACCTTTGCTATAAAAATTCCAGCAAAATTCTATTCCATCACTTTTTCATCCGTTTTATCTTCCATCAATATAAAAAGAATTCCCTTGAATTATATCATTCAAGGGAACAATAATTATAATAAAACTATCTTTTGCTATGTAATCTTCCTTATCTTACAATATTCTATCTATAATAGTAATTTTGTCTCCAATAGTTATTTGCTATAGCTATTGTTTGAAATTCTGTTGCAACTACTTGACTTGCTGCAATTAGGCTGTCAGGATTAACACTATACATTTTGCGTCCGCATTGGAGAACATCCATATCCGGCTGCATGTTGTGAATTGTATGCCTTGCAATTAACATTGCCAGTGCGCGCCCTTCCTCCGGCGTATTGGTAATTAAGGTCCCGCCCGGTATAAGTACCAATTCTGACTCAGGTAAGCGATTCATAATATACCTCCATTTATTTATTAATTCTATACGATCCCATTAATCTTTACGTCAGGATTTTAATAGTTTATTTATTATATTAATGGCAGGTTT
>DNNJ01000346.1:3390-4329 GCA_003487955.1 Clostridiales bacterium
CATATACATCACCCTTAATTATACCATATTCAAGAAGTGTATTTTCACTGTTAATTATAATTCTTGGTACTGTAAGTGTATATCTGTTAACTTTACCACCTTCACCATAAGTAGCAAGTGCAAGTGAACGGACAGCAACTTCCTTCCCATCCTTATCTTTTTTTGTAAATGTTCCATCTACAGTTAAATCCTTATCAAAGGTTAAGTCCTTAGAAGTAATAATTATAAAATTACCATCCTTAGAAATCTTTTTTTCGAATGTTTTTTCATCAGGAGCTTGTGAAGCCGATGAGACTGTATCTGCTTCCGCAGGTTCATTATTGTTAGGTTCAACAGTTGATGAGTCATTAGAATCTGACTTTTGATCCGGTTCATTATTTGTGCATCCAATCACGATGGCAAATACTACAAGAATTAATGCCGTTAATAATAATTTTTTTTTCATGTTAATTTCCTTCTTTCTGTAAGTTTGAAAAAGGTGATAAAGATGATAATTATAGATAATGAATTAAGTATTCCCATATACATGCAAATTTATGAACAAATAAAAACAAATAGGTATGGAATACTTTCTAAATACCTACTGAATTCAATAGAACTTCAGGATAGCTGTCACAACTATCCTTTTAATATTGTCAAATACATATCTAACCGTTTACTTACATACCCTGCAAACAACTTTTCCATTGCTTCCAAGTTTTTATTAGTAAAGTATTCATCAAACGCATCATAATACTCGACACGGTTAGTAAATTTAATGTCAATAAAGCTGACATCCGTATATGAAGAACACTTTCATACATGAATTTAGGGTGGCTGCCTTAATTGAAAACCCTATTAGAGAAGAAAATTAGATATAACTTGAAAAACTGTAGCAAGTTATTACTGCTACAGTTTTAATAATTTAATAACTCCTTTAATTTAAAAATTTATTTGGGA
>DNNJ01000091.1 GCA_003487955.1 Clostridiales bacterium
CTGGCGCTTTATTGTGGAGTATATCCCATAAAAATAGGAAAACTGCAGTCTACTGACATAATAATCGAAAGCTCCGTTGAAGCTGCATTGAAATTAGGATATTTAAAAAACGGTGATTTAACAATAATAACTGCAGGAGTTCCTGTAGGAGTTTCCGGAATTACAAATTTATTAAAGGTACATATTGTAAATGAACAGAAATCTGTACCCAAATAATCAAGGACGACCTTGGTATGATTTACAGAGTTCATGCAAATATGATGTAACGGAGGTAACTCGATAGAAAAATATAGAAGCATTTTAAAAACTTCACTTCCAATATTGATCGCATCATTGATTATTTTATTAATAGTATTCAGTCCCGGTACATTCAGTTGGATTACTGATTCCTTTAAACCGGTAATATATGGTCTTATGATTGCATACCTGTTGGATTCCGTGGTCATGTTTTTAATGAAAAAATTGAAGGTCAGAAGAAAACAGGGAATTTTTCTTGCATGCTTAATTTTAATAGGAACCATAAGCGCTTTAATTTATTTACTCTTGCCTCAGATAATAGAAAACGCAAATAACATTATGTCATTTATAATGGAAGGGAATATTGATATAGCGCAGATAATAACAGATATAAGAAACAGAATAGACAATAAATATGTTGAGTATATAACTGATTACATTTTGCATGCCGGCGAATCTTTTAAAAATATAATCAACAACCTTTTAAAATACCTGTACAACATATTGATGTCAATGATCACAAACATAGGCTCCAGTACGTTTACAGTGTTTATCAGCTTTATAATAAATATTTATATGTTGTCTGAAAAGGATGACCTTTTAGCAAGAGGCAGAAGATTCATACACGCTTACTTCAAAGACAATAAAGCAGAAGATATTCTTCAAGTATTTAGCAAAGCAAATAAAATATTTAAAAGTTTTCTTGGCGGAAAATTGTTAGATTCAGCTATAGTGGGAATTATGTGCGTCATAGCATTTGCAATAGCAAGGGTGCCATACGCCCCTCTCATGGGAACTTTGATAGGATTTTTTAATATAATACCTTATTTCGGTCCCATAATAGGCTCAGTTCCCGTTATTGTTGTATCATTTTTTGTTAACCCTTCCAAAGCTTTGACTGCCCTGATAATCATAATTATCATTCAGCAGATAGACGCAAATATATTGGAACCGAAAATAGTGGGGGAAAATGTGGGAGTAAGCCCCTTTTGGATTATAACAAGCGTAACCGTCGGAGGAAATCTTTTTGGTATTCCGGGGTTGATTTTAGGGGTACCGGTTGTGGTCCTCCTTAAAACAGTTATAGAAGGCTCCATAGATATGCGCCTGATGGAAAAAGGCAAAGAAAACATAGAAAAAACCAACCTCCGTAAGTGACAAGGGGACGGGGGATCTGCCATAAAGTTAATACACATAGGAAGTATCGCACACATCTTCAGCGATATTTTTTTAGCAATATATTTTTTAAAAAATTTCTAAAAAAATATATTGACAACAATAAACTGCCATAATATAATAATGATATCAATGTGATATCAGAATATATCAATTAGGAGGATATAGAAGTGACAGATATAAATAAAGAAAAATTAATCACTGAAGAAATTGTTCCAAATTCAATGAATGGTATGTTTATGCTGATTCTTAATATTGCGTTAATGTTATGCTCAGCACTGTTGTTTATTTTTAGTGTAAGTTATTTAAAAGGTGCGCTTCAAGTTGGTATGATAATAATAAGCTGTTTGTACTTTTTTATCATAGGACCTGTTTTGTTTGCAGGTCTTAAGGTATTGAAACCAAATGAAGCACTTGTACTGACTTTATTCGGAAAATACTATGGCTCCCTGAAAGGTGAAGGATTCTATTTTGTAAATCCGTTTGTAACAGCTATAAATCCTGCTACTCCTATTGCATCTTCAGCAATGATTTCATTAGAAGGAACCAATAAAGACAAGAAAAATCCCGAATTGAATCTGAATTTAAGAAGCAAGAAAATATCATTAAAAACTATGACATTAAATAATGATAAGCAAAAAATCAACGATGCATTGGGAAATCCTATAACAATAGGAATAGTGGTCATCTGGCGGGTAGTAAATACTGCTAAAGCAGTTTTCAACGTAGATAATTACACCGAATATTTGTCAATTCAATGTGACTCGGCCTTAAGAAATATTGTAAGACTTTATCCTTACGATACATTTGGTGACGACAACGAAAAAACACTAAGAGGCAGCAGTTTAGAAATAGCAAATAAGCTTCAGACAGAAATTCAGGAAAAAGTAGAAATGGCTGGTCTTGAAATTATCGAAGCAAAAATAACTCATTTGGCATACGCATCCGAAATAGCTGCAGCAATGCTTCAAAGACAACAGGCTTCAGCAATAATCGATGCAAGGCAGATGATAGTGGAAGGTGCCGTGGGAATGGTTGAAATGGCACTTGAAAAACTCAGTGAAAATAATGTAGTTGAATTAGATGAAGAAAGAAAAGCAGCAATGGTCAGCAACCTGTTAGTTGTTCTTTGTGGGAACAGAGATGCACAGCCCATAGTTAACTCAGGCTCATTGTATTAATGATATTGTACATGTGACGCAGGGTAAAATAATTAATAGAAAGGGGCTGATGATAATAGAAAAAAGTAAAAAAGAAAAAGAAAAGAAACAATTGTTGTTGAGATTATCATCATCTCTTTGGGAAGAATTAGCAGGTTGGGCTGAGGATGATTTTCGCTCAATAAACAGTCAAATAGAATATTTGCTTAATGAATGTGTAAAGCAAAGGAAGAAAACAAATAAAAAACCTGTCGAATATGACAGGTCAGAAGAATGAAAAACCCACTGACAAAGTGGGTTTCATTTTAGTAATTACACTAAACTGTTTGTTATTAATCATCAACCGATCGCAAGCACCGTCAGCAGGAGAAGAGCGGCGAGGATGATGGTAACGGCG
>DNNJ01000325.1 GCA_003487955.1 Clostridiales bacterium
TTTCAAATACTATAAGAACACTCGGCATGTGTCATTTGCTCAATTTAGATGCAGGCTTTCGACGCAAGTTTTCATTGAGAAAAGGAAAAGAGCCATTCCAGCAATTTCATTTATTTACTCTCTGCATGCCGATTTGACCATAACACAAAAGCCGGGAGTTTATACACTATGATAACTTTACAACTATATACAAAAAGGTTAATTTCAACTAATTACTTCTGCAAAATCATAAAAAAGGTGACGCAACTCGATCACTCCAATACTATCGGATGTGTATTCACTATAATATTCTCCATACTCAGTGTCGCACTGTGCCAGCGAAAATGGAGTAGCAACAACATCTGTCAACAAGGTCTTCTGTAACTGGCTGATTTTGGTCGCAGCATCCGAAATATTAATGGCTTTGACGACATATGCAAACATAATATTCTTTTTATGATAAGAGGAATACTTGGGAGGAGTAGAAACAAAACGGCTGACACCATTAATGATGTATTCTTTATTTAAGTGCTGAGTGCCATCAATTCGTTTGCACTCAATCAGAAAATAGCATTTTGAATTACTGAACCAATCAGAGGAAATCACCTTTATATCTGATCGTCCAATGTACTGATCTGTTTGAGGGTCAAAATTTTCAGGGGCTTGGAGTACATAACGAAACTCTGACACACCGTTGTTAAGGTAACATTCAATCAAATGATTTGTAATTTTATCTTCATCATTTTTCAACATGTTTTCAGTGCTACGGCAATTCGCTTTCATCTGTGAGCTACATTGTATTAGATGAGCGATTATTCTCTTGAGACTTCCTGCAGCAAACAAGGCATTAATAGATTCATTTTTAAAACCTCCCATTAGTGCTTTCCTCCATTTCTGGAGAGTATTTGATTTGTTATGTCCATCAAATCGAGCCTAGCGATTGCCGGATGCCAATTTTTATAGTAGTTCGGCTTAATAATGTAGAAAGAATTCTCCTCAAAATAAATTACGTCTTTGAGAGAATAAAACATTTCATTAGTTCTGTGCGCAGAAAATTTTGCAAACATTGATTTCTCGAGAGTAGTATTGTTAATAAATTGCAACCATTCCTCGGGTTTAGAATCAACAATCATGACTTCAAATGCGCTATAGTGCTTCGCAATTTTTGGATACACATTGATTTGAATATACTTTCCTGTACCTTCAAAAACATCTGACAAATACTTGTAATAATATTTACTGTACTCGTTAAAATCCTTTTCCTCTACATTGCGATAAACGTCATGATCATTTTTCCCAGTTAATTGTGGAATTTGAATGCGCAGTGCATAATCAACAAATTCATTATCAGACAAATTAAATGCCTTAAGAATCATCAAATTGAGTTGGTTTATTTGAGCAGTTGGATCATCACCTACAACGAAAAAATCCTGCTTTATTAAGTCTTGAATTAGTTTTACTTTGTTAGCAATTTCAAGGCTGTACACAAATGGAAATTCAAGGATTTCCTCCACTTGACGTTGTTCACGCTCAACACCTAAAGAAGATCCCAACATTAAATTGAAATACGCATATACCTTAGAATTTAGTAATCCAACAATATTTAACAACTGGGATTTCTGTTCAAAAGAGCCCTTAACTGCAAATACTGCTTCTTTAAATACAAAACTATTTTCTTCATATACTGCCTTCATGGTATAATCTGACATATCAATACCACGCAACATCAAACAATATGGTGCCTGAAACAAGGTGGCATCTCGCGTTCTGTGAATTTTAGTCTTTGAGAATGTAGAAATATTACTAAGTGCAATTGAAAAATGATCAATTGCATTTTTTGATTCTAATAACGGCTGTCCATAAAGATGAGACGCATCCATTTTTTCACCGTCATTGTATTGTACACCAGTTCCGTATATAAGGACTGGAGTTTGCGATTTTATATATTCACGAAGAGTAGGGAAATTTTTCTTCAGAAAAAGGATTAGATCAATATCACCTGTTAAACCATAAACCAACGTCTTCCATGCCCAATCGTTTTCTTTAAGCAACTTTTGTTGAACATGTTTGACATCAGTCTTCTCCACAACCACTATGTTAAATAGCTCAAAAAATATATTGCGTTTCATTGAAATATACTCAAAACGATTTTCAAGATTCTGGAGTTCATTTTTGCCTGAAAATCTGTAAGACAATATAACCGCAGGGGCATCTGCGTTTTTAAACACAAGTTTTCTAACAGATGATAATTCAATAATACGAACGATCTCTGCTTGAGTTAGTAAAAACTTTCTAAATAACTTTGATGGATTTTTTTGCATATAAAGTATTGTCGAATGGAGTATAAAGCAGCATTGCGTTTCTGAATTACAAAAATCCTTCGAACGTAAAACAAAAGAGCGACAAGTATCATTGTTTTGCAAATATTGTACATATCCATGCTTTTTACAATATTCGACATGAAGCCCCGGTTTGTTTGACCATGGCGGATTTCCAATGATAAAATCAAACGGTATTTTTTGGAGTGAGGACAAATTTTCCTCATCAAAGAAATCGCATACAAACAGATTATGCCCTTTTAAATTTGGCAAACGAAAACTGTGCAGTGTTTTCGGGTTCTTATAATCCAACATTGCCAAATATAAAGAAAAAATAGCAACATCAATGGCGTCTTCATTCAGATCTATGCCGTATATATTATCTGTCAAAGTATCACACAGTAGTTTATCGTTTTCAGTAAAGAAGGCTCCGTTCAATTCTTTTTCGATCATACGGCGATAACTGTCAACTAAAAAAACGCCAGAGCCACAGGAAGGATCGAGTAATTTGCATGTTCCTTTTTCTTTAATGTGCTTGTCAATTGTTCCGTCAAGGATGTAATCCACTAAATACTTTGGTGTATAAAAAGCGTTATCCTTATCCCGTGCTTCTTTACCAAGTAAGATTTCATAAATATTACTGATCAATTCAACAGGAATGATATTGAAGTCGTACAGATCAAATAGAGATAACTGACCGCATGAAGAATTAATATTGGCTGCCAGAAAATCCTTGATTTCTAATAACGCAATGGGAGTAAATGCTTTATCATTAATTTCGTCTCCCAGTTCAAATAGGTTTCCGTTAAATTTTTTCTTCAAGTGCGTGAACAAAGAATATATAGAGTCCTTATTTTCAAGCAATTTAAGTAACGCTGAACGCGATGCGGCTACATTGGACGAAAAACCAGGATAATCCAAGTCAACGCCTCTGTCAATAAGATAACGAATAAAAATTAGACGCAAAACCAATTTAGTTGCATATGACAGATGGTATGTGTTTCGTAATTTATCTGTCAAATAAACCAGATTACTCAGCAAAACATCGTTGAGCTTTTCGCTGCTAAACTGATTTGTGTATCGTTTCCAGAAATTTTGACTTGTTATTTCAAAAAATGAAAATGGAGAATTATCATCAATCGAATCCACAGAGAGATGTTCAATCTGAGTCAATAGCAATGTCTTTTGATCAATTGTACATCCATTGTAAATTGTTACAGTATCAGTGCCACAAAAAATGGCAACAGGTATTTGTGCATTCCAGATCTTTTTGTTTATTGCTTTCCTGTCATCCTGATTGTGGAATTCATCAAAGAATAATACGAATGGTTCGTTTTCGACCATGTAGACAGCGTAGGGAGCCAATTCTTTTAATACCTTAATTGTATGTGTGGTCAGTTGTGTATCGTCAAAATTGTTATGTCCATATATTAGGCATGGGGAATTAGCATACCCTAAACGTTCGATAATTTTATCTAAGTGCTTACTCAAGAGGCTCACCACCATCAAAGTTAATCTGTGTCTATAATTGATTACTATTTGTGTTATTAAATTATGATAACCCCGCTACATTTAACTAACAGCCCAGACTGTTTCATCCCCGCAGATATTTCGAATTTTCAGTCGCAGAGGCTTCTTTTGACTGCGGATCTTTCCATCCCAGAATTCCTTTGTCTTTTCACCGTTTTTGATAACATAGCCGAGCTTATCAATCTTGATTTCACTGTCGGAGTGCCACTCGCCGCAATCGGATGTGCAATCGACGCTGAGAAATTCAATCAGCTCAAGTCCGTCTTCGCTGATTTCAATCGGCTTATAAGGCTTTTTCGCGCTTGAGTTTAAAAACGCCTTTTGGTTGAAATCGCTGATTTTCTGCATCACACGATCGCTAGCGAACTTTTCAATTATTACTTCAAACCCGCCGAACAAGTCCTCATGGGATTCTTCCAGTTTTACTTCGGCGTAATCTTCAACAACCACGTCGTCAAGAATCGCTTTTAGGTCGCGAAGCTCAATTTCAACGTCCGTACTGTCATCCTCCGCGATGAATTTTCGGATTTCTTCTTCGCTTGTAATATCCACATAATAAACAATAACTTTTTTAATATTGGGATCAAGGTCGGGAATAGCTTGATGAATGATGCGGTTCATCAGCACCACATCAAGCAGTTTTGAACCGCTGTCCATTAGGTTCGGCACATAGACCGGGATGGTGCCGAGCTTGCTGTCGGAGACAGCGCCCTCCCAGAAAGAATCAAGTGAATCCTCATTTCGCAGCCCCGGAATAAGGGATTTAATTTTGTCCATCGTCTGAACCGGGTTGCGGTAGAGCGATACGCCGTCCTTGATTTCCAGTATGTCAAACGCCGCGCCGTCGGCAACCAATCTGTCACGGGTGGTCTGGATGGAGTTAATGCCGATGTCGCAATGAATAAAACGCCTGCCGAGTTTATTAGCGACAGCCGCCGTTGTTCCGCTCCCACCGAAAAAGTCAGCTATAACCATGTCATTCCTTGATGATAGATTTATAATCCGAGACAACAATGCCTCTGATTTTTGCGTAGAATAGTCAAGCTTTTCGGGATCGGTAGGACTAGTAATTTTTGGTATATCTGTCCACCAATCATTTATGGGTGTTCCTTCAGCTCTAAGCTCAGCATTTTCGCCTTTAACCTGAGTACGACCCCTTTGCATTGTACCCTGTGAATATGAGCGGTACTCAGGATTATATACCCACTGGTCATTCCATTCATCTGTATTAGGTTGAATACTATACCAGAAAATTGTGTCATGCTTGTGTGGAAGTTCATGCTTTGGAATACCTCCGCCGCTATAACACCAAGCAATATCTCCTCTAAAAGACGCCTCTCCAAACACCTCATCAAGCAGTATCTTGACATAATGCCCGATGTGATAATCCAAATGCACATAGATGCTTGCCGTTTGGCTCATCACAGACTTAATTGCCATAAGATTTTCATACATCCAGTTCAAATATTTTTCTTTGTTCCACACATCGCCGTACATTTTTTCCTCAAAGGCTTTGAGTTCCTCAATGTCGAGTTCCTGCTCGGCTGTGGCTATTGCCTCGGCAACCTTTGGATTGCGGCGGATATAGACAGTTTTAGCATAATCCGCACCGCTGGCAAACGGCGGGTCTATGTAGACAAGGTCAACCTCGATGCCCTGCTCTTTTAAATAAGCGCAGGCGGAAACACATTCGCCGCGAATCACCATGTTACCATTTTCGTTTTTGCCTACGGTTTCGACTTTTTCCATCTCATACAGCGGCATCCCGCGTTCCAAGACCATGGAAACGTCGTTTGCGCCTTTGTATTTGAGAACACGGTTGAAGTTTGCAAGAACGGCCTGCCCCTCAACCGGTTCGGGGATAAACGGTATATATTTCTTAGGCATTGGCGGCATCCTCCTTAAAGAAACTGGTGATTGCTTTGTGTGTCTGCACAATTCGCTCTTTTTCCGGCAAGGTATCCTCTAAATAAAGATACTCAAACCGGTTATAGCCGAACGCGTCGTTATTTTGTTTTAAAAACTGGGTTTCCATAAATTTACGCTTATCAAGGAATGTGGGGTCATTTGCGTATATTTTACCCTTTGTCTCTACAATGACTGCCTTGTGGATTTGTCCGGCCTTGCGCTGAATAATCAGGAAGTCAGGCGTGTATTTTCCGATGTACTGCCAGCGACCGCCATTCTGCTTAAAACAGCGAATTTTAAATTCAGTCAAGGCGCGGTCGCCGTTGTAGTAAACTTCCAGTCCCAGCTTCTCCACATCATCAAATACAAGCACTTCTGATAGAAAGGTCTGCTCAAAGTTGCTGTCGGTTTTATAGGGCAGGTAATGGAACGAACGGTTTTTCGCCGGATGGGCGGAATATTTTTTTCTTGTTTG
>DNNJ01000353.1:0-1477 GCA_003487955.1 Clostridiales bacterium
ACAATGTCGGCTGTTTTAAGCATGGGTCCTATTTTCTTCGGAGTATTTATACCGCTTAAATTATCTATTACACAAACAGCTTTAATATTTTTTATATAGGGTGAGCACCTGTTGCATAGTCCTGCACTTTCAGTTATTAATAAATCTAATCCTTCCTTGTTTCCCCATCTCACAACTTCTTCAATATTGCTTGCAAAAAAGTGGTCAGGGCACAAGGAGCCCGAGAGTCCTTTTTTAACAGGTATTCCTGCCTTTTCATACAATATATCATCATCTGTATGAAGACAGTCAAATTTAACTACCCCTGCATTTATGTCTCTTTTTCTTATTGCTTCAATGGTTTTTAAAATTACGGATGTTTTTCCTGAAGAAGGAGGTCCCGATATTATTACTAAATTCATCCTAGTCATCTCCTTTAAGTGTTTCGTTAAAGATATTTTCGCATTTCTTTATTAATGATGAAATGTCATTTTCCTTTATAAAATCCCATCCAAGCCAAATATATTTGTTCTCCTTTGGTATCTCGTTATCTACTTCGGGATTTACGCTTGGCATCTTGCCCTTGTGGGACAGAATTTCTCCTGCTTCTTTCGAGGCAAAAAAGTCAACAATTGTCTTTGTTTTATTTTTTGTTTCCTTTTTGCTAAGCATGAAAATAGGACTTATTACGGCTCCGTCTTTTGGCCATACTAATTCCATGGGGCTTCCTTCCCTAACCATCCAGGTAAAGAAATAAGGCATTATCGTAATTGCAGGTCTTTCTCTTTTCATGTGAGACTTAACCATTTCAGAAGGATGCATATTTTTTTGAAAAATTCTTGCTAATTTTCTTATGCCGTCTTCACCGTATATTTTATACATATTCAGCAATAAAGCATTAAATAAATCAAAGTCGCTTATTGGAAGGCTTACATTGTTTTCAAATTCACCTGATATTAATTCTTCCCAGCTTTCAGGAATTTTTCTCCCCTTCAATTCATCCTTGTTTACAAGAAAAACAGCTGGAACTATACCAAGCATTGAGTATTGACCGCTTGGGTCCTCAAGATTGTAATCTGAAAAATCATCGTTATATTTTTGTATTCCCGTTATATCTATAAAGAGGTTTTCTGATTTGTACTTTCCTAATAGGTTCTTGTCAAAAAATAAGTCAAAACCCGCAGATATGAACAAGTCCGGAACCTTTTCCGAGTTTTTCAAATCATCCTTTATCCAGTCAATTCCCATAGATGCAGCTTTTAAGTCATAATTCAAATTGAAATCAAAGTTTTGCTCACCCAGCCATTTTTCAAAGGTTTCCATCAAGGGGACTTTAACAGGGCAGGGAAGAACTCCTGTTATTCTTATTGTTTCTTTATATTTGTTTTGAACTGTTTTATTTTCTTCAATTCTTACAATTAATCGGGCTACAAACTCATCTGCATTAATCTTTTTAGATTTTAAAGCATTTTCCAATGAAATGGAGCTTCCAAAAATC
>DNNJ01000353.1:1760-3929 GCA_003487955.1 Clostridiales bacterium
GCAGCTTCCTTATGCTTTTCGGTTATATTGAACAATGTATCTTTGATATTTATACTCATAGTTTCTCCTTTTTGAAAATTATAGCGTTTTGGATGGCATAAAAAATATTATGTTTACCAATCTAAATGTATTAGATGACATAATTAACATTATGTTAACAAATCATATTAGGGTTTAGGATTACATAAAAGAAATTATGTCTACTATCTATTATTATATATTAACACAGTTTGAGTAAAATAATTGTAACATTTGTTACAAACTTAAAGAATGAGATTACTCAGAATGACAATTTCACCCATTTAAACAGCTCCATAGGTATATCTATATCTGATACTTGTGTTATTGTTCTAAAGCCTGCATTGCCGTTTACCTCACATACAGTGAATGAATCCTCCGTAAAAAGCAAATCTATTCCGCAAAAGTCAAGACCTATGGCTTTGGCGGCTTTTAGAGAAATATCTTTGATTGAATCTGTCAATTCATATTTTTCAACTCTTCCTCCCAATGAATAGTTGGATTTAAAACCGCTGTCGGAAATCCTTTTTACGCAGCCCAATACTTTGTCACCTAACACATAGACGCGAATATCCATTCCGAAGCTAATTTCAATAAACTCCTGGCAAAAGTATTCATCATTTATTTTATGGTAAACATTATTATAATCTTCTTCATCTTCAATAAGATATACTCCCTTGCCTTGGGAGCCTTCGTTTTCTTTCATAACAAACTTCTTATTGTCAAAAAAATTATGAATGAATTCATAGTTTTTTCCCTTTGTAAACAAAATCTTAGGAGTTCTTACATTGTTTTTAACCAAAAGCTGAGCAGTTACGGCTTTATTTCGGGAATTAAACATTGACAGGGTGGAATTAATAACCCTTATTCCTATGGCTTCAAGCTGCATGCTTATAGTGTAATTATAGTCTCTCATTATGACAAAGTCCGGAAACTTCAAGTTTTTACCGTTATATATAAATTCTGTTTTGTTATCTTTATTTAAAATCGTTAGCTCATCGCTAAAAACAATATCAATAAAGATACCGTTTTTTAATGCGCTTTCTTTCATCCAGTCAAATGCATTGTTTCCAAATTTATTATTTATAGTCTCTTTGGGATAAATTATCCATCCGTACATATGTATGGGGACACACCTCCACTTCTTAAGGACAGTCTCCGCGGGTAGGAGGAATGTCCCCAAATTTTAACTCAACTCCTCAGTTCCTGCATTCAATGCATAATATCGGCCTTTTTGTGCCATCAGTTCATCATGGTCGCCGCGCTCAATAATTTCTCCGTGTTCAAGTACCATTATGGCATTTGAATTACGAACCGTAGATAATCTGTGGGCTATAACAAAGGTAGTTCTTCCTGCCATTAATTTGTACATGCCTTCTGCTATAAGCTTTTCTGTTCTTGTATCTACGGAAGAAGTGGCTTCATCAAGAATAAGAATTATCGGGTCAGCTATTGCAGCTCTTGCAATAGACAAAAGCTGCCTTTCTCCTTGAGATAAGTTTTGTCCGTCAGAAGTAAGTATTGTGTCATAGCCATCAGGCAGATGCTGTATAAAGTAATGTGCATTTGCAAGCTTTGCTGCTTCTACTACCTCATCATCCGCAGCATCCAATCTTCCGTACCTGATATTTTCCTTCACTGTTCCTTCAAACAGGTGAACATCCTGTAAAACTATACTCATGGTGCTTCGCAAATCATGCTTGTTAATTCTTTTGATATCTATTCCGTCATAAAGTATAACTCCCTCATTTATTTCATAAAACCTGTTTATAAGATTTGTAACAGTTGTTTTGCCGGCTCCGGTTGAGCCTACAAAGGCTATCTTTTGTCCGGGCTTTGCATAGAGGTTTATTTTGTTTAGAACTCTTTTTTCAGCCGAATAACCAAAGTCCACATCTTTAAATGTTATAGACCCTTTTAGTGGTACTTTATCATACTCTCCGTTATTCTTTGGAACCATCCAGCATAGGTCTTTCTTCCCTTCGCAATCTTTTAATAACGTAACGTCTCCCTCATCAGTTTCAATTTTTTCATCCAATACATTGAATATTCTTTCTGCCCCTGCCAATGCCGCAAACAATGTGTTAAGTTGATTTGAAACCATTGTTATAGGTCTTGATATTGACCGGGTATATAGAAGGAATGAAGCTA
>DNNJ01000279.1:0-3004 GCA_003487955.1 Clostridiales bacterium
GGATGACGGGCATGCCTAAAAGCGGCTATTTCTATTAGAAAGAATCCCAAATGTGTTCTGACAAATACGCCTCTTTGCGAGCAGAAGTGAAAAAGATTTTTACTGAAAGCCATAGCCGTTATGGATATAGGCGCGTACACGCGGTAAATAAGCGCAATGGGAAGATTATCTCTGAAAAAGTCATTCGAAGGATTAGGAAGGAGGAGCAGCTTGCCGTCCCATACAAGAAAAGACGCAGATAGAGCTCGTACAAAGGCGAGATAAGCCCGGCGGTGGAAAACCTAGTGGATCGTGACTTCCATGCGGATGAGCCTAATACAAGATGGTTGACCGACCTCACTGAGTTCCATTTACCAGCCGGAAAGGTTTATCTTTCGCCGATCATCGACTGCTTCGACGGGCTAGTGGTCAGCTGAACGATTGGGACAAGCCCGGATGCAGAGCTGGTCAACACGATGCTAGAGGGTGCTATAAGCAGCCTTTCAGATGGAGAGCATCCAATCGTACATTCGGACAGGGGGTGGCATTATCGCTGGCCTGGATGGCTCTCAAGGATGGAAGGCGCTGGATTGACGAGATCTATGTCCAAGAAAGGCTGTTTGCCAGACAATGCTGCGTGTGAAGGCTTCTTCGGAAGACTCAAGAATGAGATGTTTTATTTCCGGTCATGGAAAGATGTATCTATAAATCAGTTTATAGATGAACTCGACCGTTATCTCAGGTGGTATAATGAAGAACGAATTAAGATGTCTCTTGGGGCGATGAGCCCAACAGCATATAGACGAAGTATTGGTTAAGCGGTATAAAGAAGTCCAAAAAAATGTCCGCATGCCCCTTTAGGACTATATGGCTCAGCTTAAACACTCTACAGCTATTTGAGATATCTATTTGAGAAATTCCCAAACATGGACATTCAAGATAAAGCTGCTTTGGACACTATGTTGCCCTGGGCGACTGAGATTCCGGAGTTCTGCAGGGTAAATAAAAGGTGAATTATGTTAGGGCCCGCCTTGTAAGAAAGGCGGGTTATTTTGTGCCAATTTAGGTGTAAGATGCTTACGTTTACAAGAACAGGGAAGAGTTACTTGTAAAAACACATGGGTGTACAATTGACTATGACAAGCAAAAAGAAGGTTGAAAGTTAAGGGTTTATTGCGAAAAATAATAACGGCTGACTACTCACCTTATGTATCATCATGCGGTTTAAGTTACAACTTAACTAGGGTGGAGTTATACCGTCAGGATCAGTGATTTACAATATTATTGGCGATGTAATCAAGAATTATTATAATATACAATTGTATTTCAGCATGGAAGTAGGCCATTGTGATATTACGTTAGTTCCAGCTATTTCCGTTTTGAGTTTCAGTAAACTTGTTCTTAAAAATTTTACTAACTTATCTGCGCAAACCAATTTTGAGTAGGGACTATTCTATATACAAATCGTTTTATCTTTCGCTCACGGGTCCGATGATTATATGAGAATTCATATCTGTCGGAAACAGGAAAGTTTTCACACACCTCCTTAATAATATTCTCGGCTTCCTCCTTAAATTCATAGGAGCCGGTAATGTAAATAGTTTCGATGCCCTTTCTTATGTATCTAAAAATTCTATCTATATATGCCTGGGGTCCTCTTTCTAAAAAATTATCCCTGTTAGCTATTATTACTACCCCTACTTTAATGTTTTTACCGTTAAAAGCTAATTCGATAATATCATCAAATTCTTTAGTTGCAATCCTGTGTAAATAATTAATAAAATCTATAGTTTCTTTTGCTATGTATGGTTCCGATAACTGAGGGTAAAGTTTATTTGCAAGTTCAGTAAACTCTCTAATTACTACTTGAGTTAATAATCCAGAGTGATCTAGAGACTGAATTTTTAAAAACATAGATTTGAAACCATCTTTTTGCAAAGCAGGGTCTAAATGTTCTTGGTCAAATAAATCCAATGCCTCTTCAAATTTAGTTACTATAACTCTTCTTACTAAAGCTAAATCGGTTGACTTACTTACTTGCGAATCAATGTATCTTTTAGATTTTTTTAACAATCCCTTTTCGAAAAACGTGGTTAATCCAACAATTAAATTCCTTTGAGAATTGCTGTCATGGCGCATCCTAACTATTATCTGATTGTTTTCAATAAAAGTACTTCGGGTATCTTCCTTGACCCATTCAATTTTTAGATCAAAGGGAAGGATATCTTTTGTTTCGTGATTAAGCATTTTTGTTAATGATAAAATATCCGCTCTTAATTTCGAAGATGAAGCACGTTTTTTACAATAATCACTAGTAAAAGAAAAGACCTTACTAACATAGAAGGCAATCAGTTCGAACTTCTCCGGGTATTTGATAAACATAAGTAACACGAACAACACAAAAAATGCTTGAAAGGGTAACTGCTTTAATAAAGATATTAGCTGCTCCTCCATTAAACAACAGAGCTCCTATTAAAAATAACCTGATAACATTGTATGTTAGAACAGCATATTTGGATTTTATCCTTATAAGGAATGATAGCCTGTAGGTTATTCAGAGTAATAATCTGGCCACAAATGATACATTTTACCTTCCCTTTCTTAATCTTATTAAGCCATCCTAATGAATCTAAATAGGATTCTAGGTCTATATCATGTACAGCTTTAATCTTACCGTTTTTCACAAGTACCCCTCTCCTTTGTTTAAGAATTATAGACAAAATATTTTTAACTGATTTTATCATAAAAACCTCACTCCTTCAAGCTTTCGGTAAACTTTATTAATTTAATAAAGTTATTATCACCATATGATGTGATGATTATCAAAGGTGTTGAAGAGACAGACTACGTGCTTGTTCTGATATAAGCTTTGTTTAACCGTGATTGATGTAGAATAGGAAAAAGAACTCTCTCACAATCAGTAAATGACCGATGTACAGGTTTCTTATCATTAACCGTTGTATATTAAAGATGGGGTACAGAACTGTTTAAGCTGAACCATAAGTCCTAAAGCTGACGGTATTGC
>DNNJ01000279.1:3173-3484 GCA_003487955.1 Clostridiales bacterium
AGCTGACGGTATTGCCTGTCCGAAATTAATGTGGTGTCGCTGGTACCTTACTGGCAAAATACCAGCTTTTCATCCTGCATTCATGGCTACACTATATATTTATATTCGTTGGTGTGACCATTCCGACCACTAATCTTTATACATAAAAGACTCATGGATTACCCAAAAAGAAAAACCTGTTGCTCCATCAGCACAGGTTTTCCCTTGCCCAAACACGCCCTATGGCGTACTAGCTATAATCTATCTAACAATTTTTCTATTCAGCCTGGTGTTGAACAGTAAAAGTGAAAAATAGGCACAACAGATGCTGC
>DNNJ01000279.1:3643-3852 GCA_003487955.1 Clostridiales bacterium
AAAATAGGCACAACAGATGCTGCTGAACCCTTATTTATAAGGCGTTGGCAGTTTTTCCACTTCACAATTTCCAAAATCCTTGTCATGGGCTTTTAGGTGTGTCTACTGCGGTTCAATACCAGCCGGGTTACCCGATTTCAAATATCTGGCAGCATTTAATAGATGATATCATCAACTTTCCTAGGTCTGTTAGCATCTATAGAGTAGGA
>DNNJ01000399.1 GCA_003487955.1 Clostridiales bacterium
ATGTACCGGCAACAGGTTGAATTACTTTTGAGAATTATCCCGACATTAGAGGAAGTGGATAGTTTTGCCATTCATGGCGGAACAGCGATCAACCTCTATATTCTCGACCTTCCTCGGTATTCCGTTGATATAGATGTTACTTATACGCCAATAAAGCCCCGGGATGAGTCGTTTGCAGACATCCATAAAAATCTGTCAATCATCAAGGAAAAAGTCAAGACGGTTGTCCCGGATATTGTCATCACTGAAAAGCCGAATAAAATCTACTGCACACGAAAAGGAGTCATGGTCAAGATTGAAGTGAGCGGAACGAAACGTGGCCTGATTGATGCGGCTTCGGTAAGACCACTATGTAATGCAGCGCAAAATGAATTTGAAACGGCAAACAAGGCAAGGATCGTTTCACTTTCTCAACTCTACGGCGGGAAAATTACTGCAGCTCTCGACCGCCAACATCCCCGGGATTTGTTTGATGTGAAACTGATGTTCGACTTCATCACTAACTTTGACCAGATTAAAAGAGGTTTTCTCTATTGCCTTCTGGGTGGCGACCGGCCCATTATTGAGTCGCTCAAACCAAATAGAGTAGATCATCAGGAAACGCTTGTGAAGCAGTTTTCCGGAATGACTAAAATTCCGTTTTCATATAATGACTATGGGGAAACCCGGGAGAAATTGATTGATTTCATCAATTCAAATTTGAGCCTACAGGACAAGGAATTTTTAATTGCTTTCGAGGCCGGGGAAGAACTGTCCCGACATACTGAATATCAGGAATATTTACATTTTCCATCTGTACAATGGAAAATGCAAAATATTAGCAAATTGAAAAAGATCAATCCGGCTAAACTAAGAAAGGGTGTTGAAAAATTAGAAGGCTTTTTACTGTGAAGTAAAAAGGAGAAAAGAGTAGACAGCTAACAATACCCCAAAACATCATCAACATAAAACACTGTATATCTATG
The DNA here is from genome assembly GCA_003487955.1 of Clostridiales bacterium. Classification (GTDB taxonomy): domain Bacteria; phylum Bacillota; class Clostridia; order Tissierellales; family Sedimentibacteraceae; genus Sedimentibacter. The sequence continues at coordinate 966 of DNNJ01000399.1, forward strand.
TATTAATACATATTTATTTTTTCAACGTATTTTTTTACGCCAAAATATTGCAGAATGAATAAAAAACAAGTACTTTTACATAAAAATTACGTTGAGACATGTATATAGTAAAGAAAAATACTAATAAAGAACATATTAGCTCTGAATTATCACTAAGAAAGCTTTTGACTGAATTCTTAGAGGATGAAAGTAATGACATAACCATACGTCCTTTATCGGAGCAATTGGGATTGAGTGAAAGCCGACTCAAGAAATATCTAGCTGGGGATGCAGACATAAATATGGGGCACGCAGTCCGTATTATGGAATTATTTGATTTATCCGAAAATGAGCTCATTGCCGCTTATAATAACGACATGGATAATTCGGATATAGATCAATACAACAAAACTAAAGAGATCTCCTATGTTTATAGACACTTCGATATTCAGACATTAAAAAAAATTGGTATCCTGAAAAAATCAAAAATCGAGGAATATTCCCAACAATTATGTGATTTTTTCGGATTTAACTCCATCTATGAATATGACTCAATAGAATTGGGTATGTCCTTGTTTAGTAAATCCTACAAGCAAGTGTCAGCCAACAAGGAAAAAAAGATGGTGGAGTTTTGGTTAAAGTGCTCTTGTAGATCCTTCCTAAAAATATCAAACCCATTTGAGTATGATCGAGAACTACTTATTGAATTCTTAAAACGTATAAGTCAATACACTGCCGATGTAGTACATGGTCTAGAAAAAATAGTACTTATTTTGTTTCGATTAGGAGTAACTGTTCTTATCCATGAGTATGTTCCTAATACTACATCTTTTGGGGTATCAATGATTGTAAACGGTAAGCCGTGTATTGTGATTACTGATATGAACAAGCAATATCATAAGCTGTGGTTGAATTTACTCCATGAACTATATCATATATTGTATGATTGGGATATGTTGGAAAAAGTCAATTATCACATATCCGACAAAAATAATCCGGAGTTGATTTTTAGTGAAGAAAGAGCGGATGATTTTTCCTATAATGCGTTAATAAATCCAGCGATACAGAACGAGCTTCATAAAATAATACCGATGAGATTTAAAGTTCATTCTTTAGCTTCAAGCCTAAGCATTGATCCCAGTATAATTTACGGGGTCTATTTAGAGAGGCTCCCGAATGGATTGAAAAAGAATCGAGAATATGCCAAATATAACAATCCTGCATGCTTGAAATCATCTGATATAGCCATAACGAAAATCAGTTTTGATCCGGTTACTCGCAGATCACTCATTGATAGCATTTCAAAAATGCAGGAATCAGTTCAGAAAATATCAATTTAAATTAAGTAATAATATATGGCACAAGGCAATAAGTTAGAACGGTTAATGGAAGCAATTGACGGCATTGTAGCCGCCAACGCATTAGAACAAAATGATTTATTTGGAGAAAATCCATTAACAAGGGATGTTATCGAGTTACTTGATATCCAAGAACAGGATCCTGAAAAATCATACGAGTTGTATTACAGAAATATTCAACCGTTTTTGAATTTATTCATTCCTAAGGACAATGAAATAAATAGACCGATAAGAGAACTTGTTTGTATTCTTTTGACAGGGAAAGAGAAAAAAAATTTGACTTATGGTAAAAGGGGAGCGGATTCCCGTCAAGCCAAAACCCCGGATATGGAAAATCTGATAGAGGTTTTAATTGATTGGTCGACTACACCCAATGATTATTTTCGACTCTCCAATATTTTATTAAATAAAAACAAGGAGCTTGAATATATTCCTCAAGAGCGCTCCCTTGCGGATTATATACCAAACTAACTAAAACTTGATAATTTTCTAAATATCGTCAATATGGAAAGAGCGTTATTCTATGAGTATCTTATTCGTGCTGTTTATAAATGCGGCAGGACAAATAAACATGGAGCTGATGCAGATATCTATAGATGGATGTTATCTGTAAGTGACCGTTTTCCCAATATGGAAAATAGGGAATACAAACTTGGCGTGATGGTAGGCAAAGTTTC
>DNNJ01000205.1 GCA_003487955.1 Clostridiales bacterium
CTTCTTTTGACGGTTGAAAATAAGCTTCGGAGGAAAGACCGGAAAAGCGGCAATCCGCGGTAATCCCATGTTTGGGCAAAAAGGTCTGGGGGAAATACCTGTTTTTATTCATCTCTAATTCTTTATGCAATTTCTCCATTTCTTCTTGGAAGTGGTCAAGATGAAAATCAGAGACCGCAAAAGCCGTATTGAGTCCCGGCGCCTTTAATAAAAGATCTTTCGTCCATTCTCTAATTAACTCTTGCGCCTTGCCTTGTTCCCGGAAAAACAACAAGGCTTTACCACCGCCGATATACCCCACTTCAAAATCATTATCGGAGTTCTTAATCAATATATCCTCAGGATTTTCTTCCCACTTGTTAAGATGCGCTTCATGGTTTAAAACTGTTTTCAGGGAAGCCTTTAAGCTATCTTCATATATACCGGTAACTATATTTGAGGCACCGATATTCTCTTTCAGCCTGTTACCGGAAAAAACATACTGCTGTATAGACGGGGTATCGATTAATACCGCAGTTATACTACTCATCAAATATCCCTCCATAGGTGATTACGTATCTTATCCCAAAGCCGATTAGGCTTCAGTTCCTGCAAACCCAATACTAAAAACTCATGAGATCGTGAGCCGGTTTGGTCTTTTAAATCTTCATAAAAACCATCGACATTTTTTTCTTCCCGATCAAAACAGGTAACCAAAACCGCCCTTGCATCTTCGCCGCCGATTTGCCGTACCCGATGTATTACTTCAAATCCTTTGTTTTTACATTCCAACTCTTTATAAGATGTGGTACATGAAATGCCACAGACTTGATAACCGTTGAGTAGAATTACATCCAATTCAAAGTCTTTATTGCTGCCCTTCTTTTTTATTTTCCAGTTATTTTCAATGACAATTTGACCTTTTTCATGTACTTCTTTTAACTTCCGATCGTTTTTCACCGAACAGATAATAATATCGTAAACGTAAGCTTCAAGCCATTTTCCATCCAAAAATTCCTTGACCGTTGGTTTAGTTCTTTCTTTAAATTCCTTTTTAGTTACTGTTTTATCCGGTATCCATAGATTACTGCTATCATCCAAAATGGACTTTTCTTTTGGAAAAGTCTTTAATAGTTCTAGAACATTATCCGGAGTTTCCGTGCTAAATCGCTGTTTAAGCCCATTAATTCTTTCATTATTAGATAAATCATTTTGTTTGTAAAAAAGGTTTATTGTCTCAATAAACTCCCCATCTTTATCGTAATATATCTCTCTAATCGTTTTTTGTTTCCACTTCAAGTAATCTTTTAACCTATCCTGTTCAATCAGTTCTGCAAATTTTTTTACCGTCTCCTTATAGAAAGGGTTCTCCTGAGATTCTTTTTTCTCGTACCCATGTAGCGCAATCAGGTCCTCCAAAGATAAATCTATTTCATATCGCAAATCTCCGCTCACACCCTGTAGTTCCTCATCGTATTTCAGCCTATAATCTCTACCGTCTAAATAGGAAAATGAACACTGCCGCCCAAAACTTTCAAAAAATTTATAGGTTTGGACGGCCATTGATTTAGTGCCGCCCGTATAGTTCAGGTGAAAAACGTTGTCACCAGAAGCCCGACTAGTGAAGTTTTGACGTAAGTCGTACATAATAGAATGAACTGAGCCTATATTTTTTAATGGCACCTCATTAACTGCCTTAAAATCGAACTCCTTTTGTATTACTTCCCTGATATTACGGGCCAGATCTATTGTCTCTTCATGTCTTGGTGTTCCTCCCGAGCAAATCAGCCAAATCCGCTCTAACTGTTTGTTGTTTTTCAAAAAATACTTAGCTACCACATAATTAGGTAAAGGGTTTGTCCCAATAAGCAAAACCAAATCACTGAAACTTTTAAACAATTCATCACCTCCTCGTTTATATAATTCGACTACCCGGCTTCTCCTCCTCGGCTTCGTTTAATTCTTACCCTTACCGCTGCTTAAGTTGGTAATGACCGCCGGCAAATGTCTCTTTCCTAATCTCCGATCGGAACCGCCATTTATTGTCAGTCCTGATATAATAAATTTTACCTTTCATAGTAGGCAACACTTTTTTGGTCGCCCAATAATAACCATGATCCATACCATAGGTCCCGGGTTCGGCGGGCCGCAAATATAAAGTCTTGAACCGGACCGATATGAACAATGATTATTTGTGCCTTATTCATGAACCCAGCTCCTTTACAATCAGAAGATTTTATCTTGATATTTTTCTGGTTTATATGATTTATGCGCCTTAAGGAATTGCATGATTTCACTTATTTTAAATCTGACCTATGCAATTCCCTCACATGGAACCAGTAAACACCCCCGCCTCTTGCTTGTTAACACTTGTCTCAGGAACAGTTGTCATTCCTGCCTAAATATCGTGTTTTTTTATTTAAATTTACTCTTAACCTTTTTTACTAATTTCTCACGATCTTCATCACTGAGCTCATCATTAGAACAGCTCACCAATTCAATAACCGAAATATCACTAGCTTCTGCCAATATACGATTGTTCTGTTCCAGTTTCCGGGTGGCAATTAAAAAACGTTTAGTATAAACGCCTAAAGTCTCTCGTCTCGTAGCTGAGTGCAGTTGATCTATTTTAGTTTTATTAGGGTTACCAGTCGTAACTTCAGCAACTCCTACCTGATTCTCAAAGCGTATAACTAAATCTAGCTCAGTATTAGTTCCAAAACTAACATTTGGCTCAATCTCTGAAACATATGGTCTAAGGGCTTTTAGCACGTTTTGCTCAAATAAGTTCTCGTCCCTTTTTCGTTTGCCATAACTACCAATATGGATTCTTAGATACTCATCAATAGTAAGCGCTTCTTCAATGATCTCAGTTCCTAATAACAATAACTCACTATTTTCAAATTGATACTGATATAACTTGCTTTGACTTTTTTCGCTTTGCAAATATACAATCTTAGATTCAAATTCCTGAGCTACTTGAATCGCCGCATAGGACATTATTTTTGTGCCGCCAGTCACATTAACAATAATCTCCGCTTGATAAGTTATGTTTGATAGTTGTTCTTTCAAACGTTCTTTTATATCGACGATATTGTATGGATCGACCGGTAGAATAGATACGTTCATCTCATTTTCTAACACTTTTCTCAGTTTTTCACTCACAGGTTTTGTTTTTTCAGAACCAACCAGAATAACCTGATTGGGTCGATAATGCCTAATAGGAAGCATATTAGGAACAGGTTGTTCGCCAACTAAACAAACCTTTACTCTTTTCACCTTATCACCCCCTTCGTTTTTCCCTGCCATTTATCTCAATTTCCGGGCCGCC
>DNNJ01000156.1:0-7537 GCA_003487955.1 Clostridiales bacterium
ATGCCCTAACCCCATTTCTTCGACCAACGGAAGAAAGAAATGGATGGTAGGTCATTCGCAACGATTATGATTTACCCAATTTCTTTGACCGGAGGGAGAAAGAAATTGTAGGTAATTCAAACGCAACGAGTTCCGAATTTATGCGACGATAGGAGCTGATAAATTCGTGAACGGAGACTGAGCTTCCCAAAATATGCGACCAGAGGGAGCAAATATTTTGGTGAATGAGACTGCGTCATTACTTCAAAAATATAAAATTACTCAGTTTCTACCTTTTTTCTAAGTATCCAATATGGTTCTGCATTTTCCTCCATATACAGCTTTACTGTTTGCTGCGGATGAGGTGCAGAATCTATTTCATTATTATTTTCATCTGTTAAATTTTTTACTGTTAATTCAAAGTGTTTACCTTTCGGGCCAAAGCATTCCAAAATGTCGCCTTCTGAAAATTTATTTCTTTGCTCCACTGTTGCAGTCTTTGATTCATCATCATACGACCTTATTATTCCAACCACATCATATGTTCTTATATAGCTTGAGTGAGTATACAATTGACCATCCTTGTAGGGATTGCCGAAGAAAAATCCATAGGAAAAATCCCTATGCGATGTTTTCTCAACCTCTTCCTTCCAGTACCCGGTATTCCTTTCACTTTCCGGATATTCAAGCTCATCCAATGCATTCCTATAAGAGCGTACAGTTATGGCCGTATAGTATTCACTTTTATTCCTTCCTTCAATTTTTAACGCTTTAATTCCCAAATCCTTGAATTTCTGCAAGTGCTCTATCATGCACATATCTTTGGAATTCATAATGAATGTTCCTTCATCATTTTCCTCTATGGGGTAATATTCTCCCGGCCTTTTTTCTTCAACCAAGTTGTATTTCCATCTGCAGGATTGGGCGCAGTCTCCCTTATTTGAAAATCTGCCGGTCATAAAACTTGATAACAAACACCTGCCTGAATATGATATGCACATGGCTCCATGCACGAATGTTTCAAATTCTAGCTCATTTGGTGTATTTTTCACTATTGCTTCGATTTCCTCGAAAGTCAGTTCTCTAGCAAGCACAATTCTGTTTACACCCTGTTTGTACCAGAAGTTTGCCGTGTGATAATTTGTTGTGTTAGCCTGAGTGCTTAAATGAATTCGAATATCGGGAATTGTTTGCTTAACAATCTCCACAATTCCGGGGTCAGCTACAATCAGCGCATCTGTTCCGATTTTTTGCAAATATTTCAAATATTCCTCAATACCTTTTAAATCATCATTGTGAGGAACTATATTAACGGTTATATTTGCTTTTCTTCCATGTTTGTGACAATACTCTACTCCCTGTTCCAAATCAGCTTTAGTGAAATTCTTTCCGCCTGCTCTCATTCCCATTGTCTTTCCGGCAAAATAAACTTCGTCAGCTCCGTATTGTACAGCCATTATTAATTTGTCCAAATTCCCTGCCGGTGCTAATAATTTTGGTAACATATTTACTCCTCTCGAACGGGGACATTCCTTCATGGTCTGACCCCAAAGGCTCCAAATTGGGGACATTCCTCTGACCCTCAGAGGCTATTCCTTATAGTAGAGGTGTGTCCCCATACCTCTTATGGTGTGTCCCCCTTCCTTAATTTATTAGTGTAACCGCCAATCCATCCCCAAGGGGAAGAACTGAAGTTACAAATCTTTTATCATGAGATATGTATTCTAAATAATTTCTTAAATTTCTGACTAATGTTTTCTTTCTTCTTACAACCAATTCATCTGATGCAATCATTCCTTGATACAATACATTATCAGATAGAATAATCCCTCCGGGCTTCATCTTTTTTAAGCATTTGTCAAAAAATATCCTGTAATAGCTTTTAGCTGCATCTATAAAAGCCATATCAAAATTCCCTTCTACTTCGTCCAATATATCAACAGCATCTCCGAAATACACCTGTATATTGTTTTCAAGTCCAAAATCACTTATATTTTTCAGTGCTTCTTTGTAAAACCTTTCGCTTCTTTCCAATGTGACGACCTTGCCCTCTTTCATAACCTTGCTCATGAATATTGAAGAGTAACCCACATTGGTGCCTATTTCAATTATATTTTTTGCATTTAATTGATTTATTACAAGTTTAATAAATTGACCTACCTCCTTGTGGATGATAGGTAAATTTCTTTCTTCGCAGTATTCTCTGAAGTCCTTTAATTCGTTGCCTTCGTCTTCAATGAGACTGCTGATATATTCATCTATATATTCACGGTTTATATTGTCCATATTAAATACCTTCTAGTCTCGCAGTCTAAGCGGCGCAGTCTCGTTCAATCCAAATACTCCTCAGCTGCATTAATATGCTCATCATATGTGTTTGAGAAATAATGGGTGCCGTCTCCTTTTGCCACAAAAAATAAATAGTCAACATCTGCAGGCTCCAATACAGATATTATTGAAACCTTACCCGGTGAATTAATCGGTGAAGGAGGCAGCCCTTCTATAATATAAGTGTTGTAAGGCGAATCAATTTCAATATCTTCATTTGTAAGTCTTTCCTTCCACTCTCCGTTGGCATAGTTAACGGTAGCACAGGATTGAAGCTTCATGTTTATATCAAGACGGTTTAAAAATACCTTTGCCACTTCATCTCTTTCTTCGTCTAAAAGAGCTTCTTTTTCGACTATGCTTGCTAAATTTATTACCTCATTAAAAGTCAGGCGGGTATTCTCCATTTTTGGTTTGATTTCATCAATATAAAATTTATCAAATTGTTTTAAAAGAACTCTCACTATATCTTCTTCCGATGAATTTACATAAATATTGTAAGTGTCAGGCATTAAGTATCCCTGTAAATTAGAAACGGATGTATCTTTTAAGAATTCAAGCTCTTCCTTGAAAATTTCAGGTGCTTCCATCAATTCAATAAATCTGTCATAATCAAGCTCAGTCTGCTCTGACAAAGACTGAGCCATATCTTCATTTGTCAAGCCTTCAATAACGGTAATATTGTAAGTATTGCCTGATGAACCTCCTTTTATAAGCGTGCCTAAAAGTTCATCAGCATTCATGTTTTTTGATAGAACATAGGTTCCTGCCTTCAATTTTGCATCTGCCCCTGTCTTTTCCGCATGATACTTAAATGAATTTATATTTGAAATTAAATTATATTCAAACAAAATTTCAGCAATGTCATTAGTTGTGCTTCCAACGGGAATTTCTACAACAATCGGTGAATCATCGCCTGGCTCAACAGCCTTTAAGCTTTCTTCAATATAATTATTTAAATAAAGATACGCTGCTGCGATAATTAACAAAACACATAGTAGTGCAATTACCTTTTTCATAATACCTCCAACAGATAAAATTTCGAAATCCATTAAATTATACAACCTTTCGTCAATAATTACAATAATTTAAAAAATTAATAGTATAATAATTGTTTGGTTGGTTAATATATAATTGCTTATTGCTTTTGTAAAAGAGAGGGTTGATTCTAATGGACAGATTGAACAAAATTAGTACTCCCGATTTAACCAAAGTTGGTAATTTAGATGTGATTAAACTAAGAAGAGATGGTCAATACAGTTTAGCCAGTGATATCAACGGTAAACTTGCTCCAAATCTAAATCTGACTTCAAAGAGGTCAGCTCAAAGAATGGAAGATAAAAGTATTGTAAACAACAAACCATCTCAGTTCGGGCCTATACTAGGCGTTAACTTTCACAACATCAAAAGATAATAAGCGTTAATAACCGGTGACCTAAAAGCTCACCGGTTGTTTTTATGCGACCAAAGGGAGCAAATATTTTGGTGAATGAGACTGCGTTTTTCACCATTCTCCACTCCCTCTCATATAATAAACTAAATACAAATGGGAGGTAACCACAATTAATTATGATAAGTAATGATAATATAGAAACCGAACGTACAAGGCTATGCTTGACAATCGGAAGGATCGCTCCAGACTTTACAGCCATGACTACAGAGGGACCAATAACCTTGTCCCAGTATAGAGGAAAATGGGTTTTGTTTTTTAGTCATCCGGGAGATTTCACCCCTGTTTGCACATCTGAATTTATCGCATTTGCACAGCTTCAACCTGAATTTGAAAAAAGAAATGTACAGCTTTTAGGCATAAGCATTGACTCAAATCCTGCACACATCGGCTGGCTTTACGATATCTTTCAAATGAACGGCATAGTAATGCCCTTTCCTCTTGTTGCTGACAGAAACGCACAAATAGCAGCGCTTTACGGCATGGTTAATCCTGACAGAATTTATGAGCAAAGTGTCAGAGATGTTTTCATAATAGACCCTAATCAGAGAATAAGAGCAATTTTAACTTATCCCGGTACAAACGGCAGAAACATGTATGAATTATTAAGATTAATTGATGCACTACAGGTATCAACTACATATGGTGTGAGCACTCCTGCAAACTGGATGCCGGGGGATCCGGTTATTGTTCCAGTTGCAAATACACTTGACGAGGCAATTGCAAGAGGTACGGACTCTGAAAGCTTAGAGCTTAACTGTCTTGCATGGTGGTATTGTTTTACGGATGTATCAGAGCTGACTCCCGTAAATCCATAAAAATAAAAAGCTGAGCAATGACATAAAAATTAAGGGACACGAATGTGTCCCTCATCTAATTCATTATTCATCTGGATTTACTTCAACTATTATTGGAAGTATCATTGGGGTTCGTTTTATTTTTTCATAAATAAAGCTGCTTAAAGAATCTTTTATTACCATTTTAATATTGTTCCATTCCTTAACCTTAGTATCTTCACATTTTTCTAAAGACTTTCTTACCACTGTCTTTGATTCTTCTATTAAGTCAATATTCTCACGTACATAAATGAATCCTCTCGATACTATTTCAGGACCTGCTAAGACTCTTCCCGTACCTCTTTCGGTTGATAATACAACTATTATCAATCCATTTTCAGAAAGAAGTCTTCTGTCCCGAAGGACGATATTCCCAACATCCCCCACTCCTAAACCATCTACTAAAATGTTTCCGGATGTAACAGTGTTATTTTTTAACATTGACTTGGAAGTAAGCTCAATTACGTCACCATTACTACCTATTACAGTATTATCAATGGGGATGCCGAGCTCATTTGCTAACTTTGCATGCTGCACCAAATGTCTGTATTCGCCGTGAACAGGTATGAAGAACTTTGGTTTTAATAAAGTAAGCATAAGCTTTAATTCATCTCTTCTGGCGTGACCTGATACATGCACCTGTGTCAATGCATCATAAAGTACTCTTGCACCTTTTTCATACAGCATATTTATTACCCTTGAAACAGTTACTTCATTTCCGGGTATTGGATTGGCCGAAATTACTACCAAGTCTCCGGCTTTTATTTGAATTTTCCTGTGATCATTGTTAGCCATTCTTGTCAAGGCAGACATGGGCTCACCTTGACTTCCTGTAGTCAGAATAACAATTTCATCATCCTTAAGGCTTTTCAGCTCGTTAACATTTATGATTGTTCCCTCCGGAGCATTTAAATACCCTAATTCTAAGGAAACTTTAATTGCATTTATCATGCTTCTTCCTGATATTGCAACCTTTCTTTTATTATCAACCGCAGCATCTATAACCTGTTGCAGCCTATGAATATTCGAAGCGAAGGATGCAACAATTATTCTGGTATCACAGTTTTTAAATATATCCATAAATTTTCGGCCAATTGTTTTTTCTGATTCCGTGAAACCCGGTCGTTCAACATTAGTGCTGTCAGACAAGGCAAGAAGCACTCCTTTTCTTCCGATGTCTGCAAACTTTCCTAAATCAATAACCTCTTCATTAATAGGTGTATAATCAATTTTAAAGTCTCCTGTATGAACTATCGTTCCAATAGGCGTATTTATGGCAAAAGCCACTGCATCAGGTATGCTGTGATTAACCCTTACAGGTGTAATTTTAAAACATCCTAAATTGAAGGTTTCTCCTGCTTTAATTGGGTTCAAGGATACATCTTCTATTTTATGTTCTAATAGTTTGTTTTCCACAAGACCTAATGTAAGTTTTGTTCCGTAAATAGGTATATTTAACTTTTTTAAAAAATATGGTATTGAACCAATATGGTCTTCATGACCGTGAGTTAATATAATCCCCTTCACTTTTTCTTTGTTCTTTATTAAATAAGTCATGTCCGGTATTACTATATCAATACCAAGCATTTCATCTCCCGGAAAAGCCATTCCGCAGTCTATAACTATAATATGGTTATTATATTCAATAACAGTGGTGTTTTTTCCGATTTCCCCCAGTCCCCCCAAGGGTATTACTTTTAGTTTATGTTTCTTTTCTGCCATCTTCATTCTCCTTATCTCTGCATTGTGCACAGATTCCGGTGAATTTGACCACATGATTTAAAATTTCAAAATTGTATTGTTTTTCTATTATTTCTTCCAATGTGTTCATAAGGTCTTCTTTAACCTCTATGATTTTACCGCATTGTTTGCACAATAAATGATGGTGCTGATGAACTTCATTACTGTATTGTGATAATATTTCATATCGGGAATACCCGTCATCGAAATTATGCTTGTAGACAAGTCCTATTTCCTCAAACAGCAGAAGTGTTCTGTAAATCGTGGCTATTCCAATGTTAGGGTATCTATTTTTGATAAGGTCGTAAATTTCTTCAGTAGATAAATGCTTATCTTTATTCTCAGAAAGAACTTCATATAAAACTTTCCGTTGAACAGTTGTTTTGTAACCATTTTTATCAAGCATAGTTCTTAAGTAATCTACCATATATCCACCCCCAAGACATAAGCTTAAATCAAATCATCAGCTATTCCTTCATATATTTCCTGCACTTCTTTGATTTCTTCATCGTCCTCAACTTTAATCAGCACTATACTTCCGTCTTCCATTTCCTCCACATAATAAATCATACCTTCATCCGAGTTAAGCTTGTGAAGTACTGCATACAAAATATCATCAATATGAAAAGTGGCTTCTACGATTAACTTTTCTAAGTTTCCTTCATCGTTTATTAATTCAATAATATTGTCCATAGGCTCTCCTTTGATTATTTTGTACGCTGCATATAGCTTGACAGAATTTGTACCGCAGCTAATTTGTCGATTACTTCTTTCCTTTTTTTTCTTTTAACATCAGCTTCTATTAACATTCTTTCCGATATGGTTGTGGTAAATCTTTCATCTTCAAGCTCAACAGGCAGCTCAATATGCTTTTTCATCTTATCTAAAAATTTAAGCACCTTTTCTCCCTGTATTCCAATTGTACCATCAAGCATTTTTGGAATGCCTGCCACTATTTTAGTGACTTGATATTCATCGATGAGCTTTTTCAGTTCACTTATATCATTTTTAATATTCGTTCTCTTTATTGTCGTAACACCCTGTGCAGTAATCATCAATAAATCACTTACAGCCACTCCAATTGTTTTATCACCCACATCCAATCCCATCAATCTGTCCATAGAAACCTCACACAATTTTGATATAAAAATCCGCACATTCACCGGCGCAATAACTGCATAAAACACACTTTTCCATATCCACA
>DNNJ01000156.1:7832-8744 GCA_003487955.1 Clostridiales bacterium
AGAGTGCGCTTTTGATTTCTAATTTTATTTTTAATATTTTTTTCTAATTCATTATTCTCCAAATAACTGATATTTGCATCTATTTCCTCAATAGTGCTCATACCTATTGCTATGGAATCCACATAATTTAAACTGTCAACATACTTAAATGCCTTTTGGGCTTCCTTTATTAAATGGCCTCCGCCATAAATTTTCATTGCCATAATAAATTTATTATTTTCTTTTGCCTTCTTCAATGCTTCAGACATATCTTCATAAGTTCCGTCTTGAATTCCTATACCTTTGTAATTAAATAGAGGAAAAACAAATTCTATCTCTTTAAACTTAAGCGAATCTCTTACAGCCTCCACCCTGTGGGTAGAAATTCCAAAATGTTTGATTATTCCCTGTTCCTTATATTTCATGAAGCGCTCAACAGCTTTGTAGTGTCCTAAAAAATTATTTCCGTTATCCTGCTCATGCAGCATAAAAACATCCAAATAATCGGTATTCATTTCTTTTAATGCCTTATTGATACTATATTCTGCAGTATTCTTGTCATATGCATAACTTTTTGAAGCTAAAACTATTTTGTCCCTGTCTTTACCTTTTATGAATCTTCTTAATATATTATAGTTATCATAAAGCTCAGCTGTGTCAAAAAAGTTTATTCCCTTTCCATATGCGTAATTAAGCAGTTTTACCTTGTTTTCTACAGTATCGAAATTTTGAAGATTACTTAATGAAAGTGTTCCGTAACACAGCTTTGATACATTTTCCTTTTCAAATAAATTTATGTATTTCATATTTTTATTCTATTTAAAGAAATTCCCCCTTATAGCCATAAATAGGGTTCGCAGTGCATGCGCAGTCTCAATCACCAATTTATTTGCTCCTATCGTCGCATAAATTGGGAAGCTCAGTCTCCGTTCA
>DNNJ01000156.1:8877-9382 GCA_003487955.1 Clostridiales bacterium
TTGCGTTTGAATTACCTACAATTTCTTTCTCCCTCCGGTCAAAGAAATTGGGTAAATCATAATCGTTGCGGTTGATCTACCGCTATATTTTCTTCGCTATCGCTTGAAAATATAGGGTTAGGGCATACAAAAGCAGTATATTTATATACTGCTCAAAGTACAAGAACATTCCAAGTATGGGGACAGTACGGGGACAAGTACTACATGTCTATTACATTTAAGTAAACGCTTAAAATTTCTTCCAACAGTTCGTCTCTTTCTATTTTTCGTATTAAACTTCTTGCATTATTATGATTCGTTATATAAGTGGGGTCCCCCGATAATATATATCCAATGAGCTGGTTGTTAGGATTGTATCCCTTTTCTTTTAGCGACTGATAAACCTGAAAAATTATTTCCCGAGCCTCATTAAGCGAACCCATACTATAATCAAATTTTGCCGTATTATTTACATTACCTTCCATAAAAACCACCCCTTAACATCTACTTACATTGTACTATAATT
>DNNJ01000231.1 GCA_003487955.1 Clostridiales bacterium
AGATGCGAGAGATGAATTTGAATTCAGAGTTGTTGTTGAAACCAGTTCATTATTATTAGGGCAGCCTTTGCAGACTGGAAATAAAGTTACATTTGCGGTTGGAACGTTTATAATCATTAAAATTGTAGGAACTGTTCAACTGCTAATACCTACATTGGGATTTTGTCCAGAACCTCCAGAATGTGAAGAATTTAGTCCTGGTGATATTTGTGATGGTTTTGAAGAAGAGGAGTTTCCTGATTTCTTTCCACCTCAGTTTGACGACCTTTTCGATGAAGGGGAAGAAGACCTGGAGGATGAAAATTCAGAAGAATGTTAAGGACAGAGGAGTAGAGACTCCTCTTTTTTTATTAAAAATTTTTTAGAACCGTGAATGTTGACAAAAATAAAGGGTTAGAATATACTTATAATGAATTGCCAAGTTATTTGGTTGGAATTGGAGGGCGGGAAAATGAAATTGTCAACTAAGGGAAGGTATGGTCTTAAAACGATGTTTCAATTAGCTTATAATTACGGAAAGGGACCTATATCTTTAAAAAGTGTTGCCGAAGAGGAAGGTCTATCGGAAAATTATCTTGAACAATTAGTTGCGGTACTTAAAAGAGACGGGCTCTTGCAAAGCGTAAGAGGGGCTCAAGGAGGATATATGTTAAGTAAACATCCCAAAGATATAACCGTTGGAAGCATACTTAGATCTTTAGAAGGTAATTTAGCGCCTGCAGCATGTGTCATAGATGAAGAGATGAATGTTTGCGAAAAAGAAGAATATTGTGTTACAAGAATAATTTGGCAGAGAATCAGAGATAGTATCTATAATGTAATCGATTCAATTACTTTACAGGATATGATTGATGAACAGGAAAATATACTACAAAAAAAGAAAAAGAGAATTCAGGAGGAAGTATGATGTCAAAATATATTTATATGGATAATGCGGCAACAACTCCTATTAAAAGAGAAGTATTAGAGGCGATGATGCCTTATTTTACCGATAAATACGGAAATCCATCCAGTATTTACTCTATTGGCGGTCAATCAAGAAATGCTATAGAAAGAGCGAGGGAAAAGGTATCCAAGGTTTTTAATGCTAAACCTCAGGAAATATTTTTTACGAGTTGCGGTTCCGAATCGGATAACTGGGCTATTAAGGGAATAGCCTATGCTAACAGAAAAAGAGGAAATCACATAATTACTTCTAAAATTGAGCATCATGCAGTGCTTCATACATGTCAATATTTAGAGAAACAAGGGTTTAGGGTAACCTATCTTGATGTTGATGAATATGGATTTATAAATTTAGATCAGCTGAAAGAAAGCATAAGGGATGATACCATCCTAATCTCAATAATGTTTGCCAATAACGAAATAGGCACTATTCAACCTATAGCTGAAATAGGGAAAATAGCAAAAGAAAAGGGTATATATTTTCATACGGATGCCGTCCAAGCCATAGGAAATGTAAAGATAGATGTAAACGAATTAAATATTGATTTATTATCATTGTCTGCTCATAAATTCTATGGACCAAAAGGAATAGGAGCTTTATACATAAGGCAAGGAGTTAAAATCGATCCTCTTATTTCGGGAGGGGCCCAAGAAAGGAATAGAAGAGCAGGAACGGAAAATGTTCCTTACATAGTTGGATTGGGAAAAGCAATTGAATTAGCCTGTGAAAATATTGACGAACATAATGAAAAATTAACTAAGCTGAGGAAACGACTCATAAAGGGCATATTTGATAATATAGATTATGCGAGATTAAATGGAGATGAGGAAAAAAGGCTTCCCGGCAACGCTAATTTTTGTTTCAGATTTATTGAAGGAGAATCTATTCTTCTAAGCCTTGATATGGAAGGGATTGCTGGTTCCAGCGGCTCAGCCTGTACATCAGGGTCTCTTGATCCTTCTCATGTACTTTTAGCTATTGGCCTTCCTCATGAAATTGCTCATGGCTCTTTAAGGCTTACTTTAGGGGATTTTAATACGGAAGAGGATGTTGATTATGTAGTTGAGAAGCTGACAGAAATTGTGGCGAGGTTGAGAGCTATGTCGCCGTTATACGACGAGAGGAGGGAGAGATAATCATGTATTCAGAAAAAGTAATGGATCATTTTAGAAATCCAAGGAATGTTGGAGAAATAGAAGATGCAGATGGAATCGGAGAAGTAGGGAATCCCAAATGCGGAGATATAATGAAAATATATTTAAAAATTAATGATGATGAAATAATTGAGGATGTAAAATTTGAAACCTTCGGCTGCGGTTCGGCAATTGCTTCTTCAAGCATGGCAACGGAACTTATAAAAGGTAAGAATATAAACGATGCTGTGGAATTGTCAAACAAAGCAGTTATAGAAGCCTTAGGAGGGCTGCCTCCGGTAAAGGTACACTGTTCCGTATTGGCAGAGCAGGCAGTCAAATCAGCACTTTATGATTATGCACAGAAAAATCATAAAACAATCAAGGGATTGGAAAACTATAATCCGGAAGAAGACGAAATACATTGTCATTAATAAATAAGCAGGGTCAAAGACCCTGCTTGAATTATTGTTGACAATATGTGAAAGAATACATTATAATCACTTAATAAAGACTCTTATTTCACTGGAGGAACAATGGATAAATTAGATAGATTCTCAATAGACAACATAAGAAAAGAATATTTAAACTTTTTTAAAAGCAAGGAGCATTTAACTGAGCAAAGCTTTTCGCTGATTCCTAAGAATGATAAAAGCTTGCTGCTCATCGGTGCAGGTATGGCACCTTTAAAAAAATATTTTACCGGTGCTGAGGTTCCGCCTGCAAAAAGAATGGCAACATGTCAAAAATGCGTGAGGACAGGTGACATTGACAATGTAGGTTTAACTGCAAGGCACCTGACTTTTTTTGAAATGTTAGGCAACTTCTCCTTTGGCGATTATTTTAAGGAGGAAGCAATTGCTTGGGCATGGGAGCTTTTAACTGATGTACTAAAAATCGACAAAAATAGACTTTGGGTAACAGTTTATTTGGAGGATGATGAGGCTGAAGAAATTTGGCACAACAAGGTTGGAATTCCTATGGAAAGGATTGTGAGATTAGGCAAGGACGATAATTTCTGGGAATTGGAAGTGGGTCCAAGCGGACCCTGCTCTGAAATATACTATGATACGGGAGATACAAGAGGCTGCGGTTCCCCTGACTGCAAACCGGGCTGTGACTGCAACAGATATATAGAAATCTGGAACCTAGTATTCACACAGTTTGACAAGGACGAACAAGGAGTGTATCACCCCCTTCCGAATCCAAATATTGATACCGGAATGGGACTTGAAAGGGTGGCTGCCGTACTTCAAGACAAACCTACGGTGTTTGATGTGGAGCCGCTTAATTTTATAGTTAACAAGGTTTCGGAAATTTGCTCAATACCTTACGGTCAAAACAAACAAAGCGATATTGCAATGAAAATAATATGCGACCACTCAAGGGCTGCAACCTTCATGATAGGTGACGGAGTAATACCTTCAAATGAAGGAAGAGGTTATGTTTTAAGACGTTTAATAAGAAGAGCAATTCGCAAGGGTAAATCTTTAGGAATACATAATGAATTCTTAACCAAGACTGCCAAGGTAGTGATAGATAATTGGAAAGAAGCTTATCCGGAATTATCAGAAAAAGAAAGCTACATTTTAAAGGTTGTAAGCCTTGAAGAAGAAAGATTTAAAATAACAATTGACCAGGGACTTGAACTTTTAATGAAAGAAATACAAATATTGAAAGAAACAAATAAAAAAGAGCTTGACGGAAAGGTAGCTTTCAAACTTTATGACACCTATGGCTTTCCTTCTGAATTGACAGAAGAAATACTTAAGGAGAATGGTTTCAGTCTCAACAAAGAACAGTTTAATGAAGTAATGGAAGAGCACAGACAGATGGCAAGAGATGCAAGAAAGTCCACCGGTGCTTCAGGCTGGAAGGAAAATGATTTTACCCTAAATACGGATAAAACCATATTTGCAGGATACAATAATTTAGAAGAGCTTTCCGAAGTTATTGCCGTAGTAGCGGGCTCAGAGCAGGTAAATACAATCAATGAAGGGCAGGCAGGAATAGTAGTTCTTGATAAAACTCCTTTTTATGCAGAAGGGGGCGGACAGACAGGTGATACAGGTGAATTCATTGCCGATGGAATGCTGTCAAATGTAACAGATACCAAAAAATTTAACCATGATATTTATCTTCATGAAACAAGTGTAGTCAAAGGAAGCATTTCGGTGGGAGATACCATAACCGCCAAGGTTAATGCCGATAAGAGAAAAAATACAGCAAAGAATCACACCTGCACACATTTACTGCACAAGGTTTTAAAACAAATGTTAGGCGACCATGTAAATCAAGCCGGCTCATACGTTTCTGAAGACAGACTTCGATTTGACTACACTCATTTTGAAGCTGTTGACCATGAGACATTGAAAGAAATTGAAAAGAGAGTTAATGAAGCTATATTATCGGATTACTTGGTTAAAACCGATGTTCTCAGCATGGAAGAAGCTAAGAAAACAGGTGCTACGGCTTTGTTTGATGAAAAGTATGAAGAAATGGTAAGGGTTGTAAGCGTGGGAGATTTCAGCAAGGAATTGTGCGGAGGGACTCACATTGATGAAACAGCCAAAATTGGAATGTTTAAAATTATTTCTGAAGGAAGCATAGCTTCGGGAGTAAGAAGAATAGAGGCAATAACAGGAAGAGCAGCAATAAATTATTTACAGGAATTGGATAAATTAACGGATGAATTATCCATATCCATGAAAACAACAAAGGATGAACTTATAAGCAAAGTAAATTTACTTAAAAAAGAAGCAAAGGATAAAGAAAAGGAAATTCAAAAGTTAAACAATGAAATATTAAAGTGCAATATCAGTGAATTTCTTGACAAATATGAAGAAATTAACGGTATTAAACTATTTGCACTTGTGTTTAAAGATAAGGATGCAAATTCATTGCGGGAAATTGCTGATAGAATAAAAGACAGGAATGAAAGCTGCGCTGTAATCTTAGCTTCGGATTTAGGAGACAAAGTATTATTTGTTTCTGCCGTTACCAAGGATTTAGTAAAAAGCGGAATACATGCAGGAAATATGGTCAAAGAAGCTGCCTTGATTGCAGGAGGCGGCGGAGGTGGAAGACCTGATTTTGCACAGGCAGGAGGGAAATTTCCCGAGAAAATAGATGAGGCAATTAATGCAGTAAGAAAGCAAATCGCAGAGATGCCCTAACCCCATTTTATTAGAGGTATGGGGACACACCTCCCTATTTAGAGAAAGTCTCTGTTGGCAGGAGGAATGTCCCCAAATGAGGTTTCTGAAAAATGGATGGTAGGTCATTCGCGACGAGCGCCAATTTTGTGCGACTAAAGGAGCAGACAAAATTGTGCAGCGAGACTGCGTAATATAACAATTGATTTTATTATTGAATTATAGTACAATGTAAGTAGA
>DNNJ01000044.1 GCA_003487955.1 Clostridiales bacterium
AACGAAATGATGTTTTACCCCAATGGTTATATCAATATGAACCAAAACGGAGAATACACCAAGCATTACTATGCCGATGCCTTGCGTATTGCCAGCAAAATAGGCAGCGGCAAATCCGGTTTGGATTTATGTAGCGAGGCAATGGCTATAGAAAATGCCTATCCGGGTTATTTAACAGACAGAATAAACGAGCAATATGAACAGATGAAAGAAGAGTTGTGGGAATTAGTTCCCGGCAGCGAATACATAGTGGACATTACTCCTATACCTTACCCTAACTTTTGTGACATAGGACCCGGCGGTCAAGAATCGGCCCTTTTCTTCTACCACCCCGACCATCTCGGTAGCACGGGTATGGTAACGGATAACAGTGCCAATATCACCCAAGGTTTCCTATATACTCCTTTTGGGGAAATTATTAGCGATTATAGCCCTACCTTCCACGATTCACCTATGCCCAATTATGCCTTCAATGCCAAGGAATTGGATGAAGAGAACGGCATGTATTATTATTCCGCAAGGTACTATGCCCCTCCGACATTTATAAGCCGCGACCCGATGTTTGAGAAATATTCTTCTATTAGTCCGTATACGTATTGTGCGAATAATCCTGTAATGTTTGTGGATCCTGATGGAAAAAGACCTCGTCCTTATGGATTACTGTTTTATTATGGATTAACTCTTGGAGGAGTGAGCAACCTGGGAGAATCACAGATAATAGGAGGATATAATGTTGTGCCTTTTTATGATAATAATGGAATTTTGTTAGGCTATAATGCGGGTAGATATATTCATAATGGGCAAGATTATAGAACGGAATACCAAATGGGACCTGGTGATTTAGCTGATTTTACTAATAATGTAGAGGCCTATGAAGCTATTGCAAATTTAATCTATTGTGCAGGAGAGCCAAATTGGAGTTCTATCGCTATGATTGATAAAATGATAAGTGGAGATCTTGTAGGCGCATTTGGAGAACTTGAAAACCAGTGGGCAAATGCTTTAAGTGATCCTAGCTTTTATTTATCGTTAGCAACTTCAATAGCGGGGACAGGAAATAATCTGCCCAAACAACTCACCCCTTCACAATTAAAATCAATTAATTCGCTTCAAAAACAAATTAAAACACATCAAAGTAAACTCGCAGCATACAAGAAAAACCCTATGAAATTTGACAATAACAGCTATCTAAAAAATGCACCTAATGAAGCGGCAAGACAAAGAATAATTCAGAGCAGAATAAAGCATTTAGAAAAAGAAATACAAACCTTTAAAGGTAATATTATTAAAATTTTAAATGGAGAATAATTATGATTATTAGAGTTGATGATTTACAAAAAATTGCTGATACATTATTTTCAAAACTAAAAAAAAATGTAGGTTTAGAAATAGACATTTCAAAAGATTATTATTGGAATATATCTGATGATGAATTATATAATCCGTATCAAGAGCCTAAGACTTTAACTATCGGACAATTATCTGATGATATAACTGAATTACAACGTCTATTGGAAAAAGATGAAACAATATCGTATGATATTAAAAGATTTGCAGAAGTATTAAAGGCAATTAGTTTAGATTTTGTTTTTTAAAACGGGGAGTGTTCCATATGTCGGTAGTGAAGGTAATGTACCATCTTATGCTTTTCTGTTTGCTTCAAATATACTATGTAGAGAATCAAAGAAATAAAAAATAATATTAAACAAAACGAGGGTAATATATACGCTCGTTTTTTTGTTTTCGTTTGTAAGCACGTAGAATACACTGCAGTGCAAATAACGCCGTAAAATCAAAATAAAAGGGTTGAATATTTGGACAAATGCTGAAACAGGGCAAGATAAGAAAAGAATTATGAATGATGAATTTTGAATTGTTTTTTGACGATGCCTAAAAAAGGTTGACCTTTTTTAACTTATTTTTATTGTTTTTTTATTTTTTAATACGTCAATTTTTCCTAGATTTTGAGTTTTTTCTTGCTTTTGCAAAGTTATACTTTTTTCAAACATAATCGGAGTTAATCTTTTTAACTTAATATGTGGCTTTTCATAGTTATATAGATATACTGTTCGGTCAACCTCTTTAATTAAATCATCGTAATTTCTTATATTTCTATGTTTTAAATAATTATTCTTGATTACTCCGTTAACTCTTTCTGCTATCCCGTTATCCCATGGATGCTTACACATGCTGTTTACCATATCATATTTTTTGGTTAATTTTAGAAAATCCTTATCATAATATTGACCTCCACCATCGGAATGAAATATCAATTTCTTCGGTATCTTTCCTACTCTGAATTTAATTGCTTTCTTTAAAGCCGGTAAAGTGGTTTCTTCAGTAATTAAATGATTTGAAACATTATAACCAACTATTACTCTTGAATATGCATCTGTTATAAATGTTATAAAATAAAATCTGTTTGCTACATAAAAAAAGGTAATATCGCTTTGCCATACTTGATTGATATCAGTAACTTTTATATCTTTTATCTTGTTTTCAAACCGTATAACTCCGGAACTATCTGTTGTTCCTCTAAAAACTTTATGTTTACGAATATAATATCCATTTTCTTTACAAAATGCTTCAAACCTATCTCTTCCAATGCATATAGAATTGATTTTGAAATATAAGTCTCTTACACCCATAGTAGGATGCTCTTCTCGCATCAACTGGATCTTATAGTTTAGATATTCTTTTTTTTCAATATCTATTTTATGTCTTTTTAACATTTTATGCACAGCTTGTTTAGTGATTCCTATAGCTTGATATAAAGCATTTAATGTGTAGGGATATTTGTCTCGGTTTTTTGTGAAGTAGATGATGGTCTTGTTTCGAATTTTTTTTTAATATCTATACCGTATTCTTCTTCTGCCAAATCTATCATTTTTTCTTGAAAATCAATTACAATCTGCTTTTGACCCACCATTCTTTCTAATTCGGCTACTCGTTTCTTTAATTCAATGTTTTGAATTGTATCGCTTTGAGTTTCTACGATTAGTCTTTCTTTTTTACTTTTCATACTGCCATATTTGTTTATCCACTTATGTACATTAGTTGCGCTTACTTGATATTGTCTACAAATATCACAAACTCTACTCTGACCTGTCTCTATTTCTTGTACTTTTTTTCGTTTAAAACTTTCACTAAAGATCCTTCTTCGTCTTTCGGATAACGTCAATTCTTCTTTGTTATTTTCTGCCATTTTTTTAACTTTTTGCGGTCAACCTATTTCAGGCATTGACATTTTCGTTCCGAAAAAGGGAGGAAGGGGGGGGGGGATTTGGATTCACCCCCTGGCTTAGTCTATCAAATAACAAAAGGGACACAAACGACAGCAATACCATGGGTAC
>DNNJ01000382.1:0-16888 GCA_003487955.1 Clostridiales bacterium
CTACCGCTATTTTTCTCTCCCTTTGGTCGGAAAAATAGGGTTAGGGCATCTCATATATCACCTGTGAGAATTCTTCTGTTGTTGTAACCCCCGACAATACCAATTCCCTGCAATTATCTCTCAAAGTGTTCATTCCTGCTCTTTCAGCCATTGCTGCAATTTCATCATTGCTTTTCTCATTTTGGATGGCATCCCTTATATTCTTGTCAATTATTAATATTTCATGAATGGCTATTCTCCCGCTATAACCTGTATAATAACATTTCGGACAGCCTCTGCCCCGCTGCAGCATAACATTTGTATTGATTCCAAGCAGTCTTTTCTCTGCTTCATTTGCAGCATACTCTATTCTGCAGTTTAAACAAACCTTTTTAACCAATCTTTGAGCTACTATTCCCCTTAATGAAGCAGCAACCAAAAATGGTTTAACTCCCATATCCTTAAGGCGCATAATTGTAGATACAGCGTCATTAGTATGTATGGTCGAAATTACCATATGACCTGTAATGGCTGCCCTTACAGCAATTTCAGCAGTTTCTTCATCCCGTATTTCGCCTACCATAATAATATTGGGGTCCTGTCTCAATATTGACCTTAATCCCGTGGAAAATAAAAGCCCTGCCTTTGTATTGACCTGGACTTGGTTTATGCCTTCAATTTTATATTCAACAGGGTCTTCAATTGTAATAATATTTTTATTCAGTTTATTAAGTTCATACAAGGCAGCATACAAGGTGGTTGTCTTGCCGCTTCCGGTAGGTCCTGCCGCTAAAATAATTCCGTTTGGCACTTCCAATAATGAATTGAATTTTTCCATATTGCTTTTCGTGAAACCCAATTCTTCTTTTGTTTTTAAAAAGTTATTTCTGTCCAATATCCGCATTACAATTTTCTCGCCATAAACGGTTGGAAGTACCGAAATTCGAAGGTCAACAACCGAATCATCTATTTTCATTTCAATTCTTCCATCCTGAGGCAGCCGTTTTTCTGCAATATTCATTCCTGCTATTATTTTAACTCTGGTTATTATTGCCGACTGCGTTTGCTTTGAAGGGGCGAAAATTTCCTGCAGCTCACCATCTACCCTGACTCTCACCCTGATTCTGTTTTCCATTGGTTCAATATGTATGTCGCTTGAACCCATTTTAAGGGCTTGGCCTATTAATGAATCTATGAGTCTTACAACAGGTGAATTAGCTATGCTTAAAATATTTTCCGTTTCATCTGTTTCCTCATCAGCCAATGAGCTTTCCTTGTCAAAATCTTCAGCCGCTTTTTCAGCACTTCTTCCGCCCATGTAATTTTCAATTGCCTCAATAATCCGGGATTTTGAAGCAATCACAATTTCTGATTTTCTTCCGGTTTCAACCTCAATGTCCTCTATGTTAAATATATTGAGAGGATCATATATTGCAATAAGTATTTTATCTTCCCATACTTTCAATGGTATGGAACAAGTTCTTTTAGCTGTATTTTCAGACAATAGCTTTGTTGCATCAGTGCTTACATAATAATTATCTAAATCTACCGTTTCTATTTTTAACTGCTTAGATAATGCCCTTACTAAGGTTATTTCCGTGATATAATTATTCTCAATAAGTATTTCTCCAAGCTTCTTATTACAAACCGGCTGCAGTTTCAAAGCTGCATTCAGTTGTTCAAGTGTTATTTCCTTTTGTGACAGCAGTATTTCCCCGATTTTCGAATAACTGCATATATTATTCATAAATACACTCTTTTCACGTTTTATTTGTGCTAATTATAAAATTTTATGTATGTCGTAGGGACTCCATTATATTATGCACCCCTATCATAGTCAATTTAACTAAATGTTTTATAGATTACAATTAGGGCTACATTCATTTACAATCAGTTAATACTAATAATAATTTTGTTGTATTTATTTTCCATTTTTGTTAGGACTTTCTATCGACTTATTGCAACAAAAAATGACGATTTTCATCGTCATTCCTATACATAACTTTTTGTCATTGAGTTCTTATTTATTTCTTTGTTTGCCCTTCGGAACTACACATGTGCCACTGGCTCTGCAAACCACTACAGGCTCTTCTAAAACGTCACATGCCGAGTCACTTATGTCGTTACGTGGTACTATTACTTTTCTTGCTTCAAATACCATTTTTCTTGAAGAATTTCCCGTAGATACTATTTCACCTTCTGCTTCAATGTATTCCCCTGCATATACAGGTGCCAAGAATTCCACATTGTCATATGCAACGAATAGTCCTTCATCCCCGTCATTTCTTATAAGAAGTTCTGTTGCCACATCCCCGAACAATCCAAGCATCCTTGCTCCATCAACTAAATTGCCGCCGTAATGAGCATCCTGTGAGCTCATTCTAAGCCTAATCAATGATTTCATTTCACCCTCCAAATTTTTTGCTTATCTCTTGTCACTTTGCCCTGTGACAAGCTAATTTTAGCATTTTAAAGAAGGCTTGTCAAATAAAAACCGGGATGGTTTATGCTTTAACCATCCCAAGTTCTTACTCTTATTATTCAATTAGTTTTTAAATGATATACAACTTTAACTATTCCACTAATCTTACTGAACCGCCAGGTTTTTCGCCGGAAGGTGTCTCAAATGAATTTGTCGCACTATTATAAGGATATCTATTTATAAATTTAAGACTAATAATATCTGCACCTGTTCCATCCCAATTATTCATAACCTCACATTCCAATAGCTCAATATGTTCCATTGGAATATTATAACCATTATTAGTCTGCAGTATATCCTTGTAATTTTCAATTTGAGATTCAATTATACTGTATACATATACAGTATTTCCCTCAACTGCGATTTTTTTCAGCGGATCCTGTATTTTGCTTAAATCTTTACCCATTTTATAAATAATAAAACCATCATCAACCTTCACTTTAATACTATCGTCGTTGATTATTAAGTCTTTATTGCTAATTCTCTCCTTAATACCGGGACCAGTTTTATTCCAAGCTTCAAAAAGATCACCTTTTGCATAGCTTTCTACACTATCTAAATTAATAAATGGCAGCGCATCACCAGCCCAAGCAGCGTTTTCTGCTACCGCTGTCACTGTCATAATAGAATCAGTGAAACCAAGAAGCCTTGCAAAAGTATAGTTAACCTTCTCAGTATTTGTAACTCTAACTCTATTTGAATTGCCGTGTCTCTCCCCGACAAAAGTCTTATCATTACGAAGCTCAAGCATACGAGATTCTATTATATATTGAATGGCTGCGGTCTTATAATCTGCTGGAATTTCTTGATTATTATACCTATCGTTAATTTCATTCTTGTAGTCATCAGTGTTAAGCATTAAATTAATAATGGATAATTTATCGCTATCATTCTTTATTACCGGTGGATTACTGCCGGATGTATATGGTTTAATAGTAATATTTAGATCCTCAGCGTAAGTCACTATTAATGAATTTGGTATTTGCATTAATTCTTCCCTTATTTCTTCTTTTATCTCTTCCTTTGTTTTTAAAGCAACTGTTCCCGATATAAACATATCTCCCGTATCATCTAAATAACTACTGATATCAACATAATTGTCTTTAGCATAATCTATAATAACCGAATCGCTTTTTCCCTCTATGGCGTTTTTTATTTCCGATTCCAACTCTATCAGTTCATCTTCACTGTACACATTTTCATAAGCACCTTCAGTACCGCCAACAATAGTATGCGTATCTACTTCAATAGTTGTACCCGCGATTGTACTATCTACTCCGTTAAGCCTCGCATATTGTGTTGCTGTACTTTCAGCATTAGCATAATCCAACGCCCCTGCCAATGCAGCTGCATCTGCTGCATTTTGCAATTTACTTCGTTGAACTGTCATGGCTCCGACATCAACAGCCAAGGCTGCAAAGCCCATCAGTACAACAAGAAACAAGGCAACAAAAACCATGGCTTGACCTGATTCATTTCTTATATATTTAAACATCTTACCCAACCTCCTTTACACATATCAGCACCCCTTATCCATTATATACCATAATTTAGAATAAATAAACAATCTGTTTTAAAATATTTTATCATATTTTATCATTCCGTTTCAGCAATTTCTTGGGTTTCTTCTATTTCTTCTTTTTCAGCAGCAAATTCTTTTTGTATATCCATATATTCCAATGTTTTTTGCTTCTTAGCTAATTGTAATTCCATTGATGTAAGTCTGGATTCCGCAGTTCTTAGATTGTTTTGAACAGCTATTTTCTCTACAGCTATGTTGGCTTTTTCATTAATTAAATTTATGGATTTCTTATATTCTTCTTCTAATTGAGCTTTAAGCAAATCGTTGGCAACCAACAGCTTGTCATTTTGCATATTTGAACTTTGCAATGACTGTATCATGGATGACAGCCTATGTTTAAGTCCTCCTATTTCATCATTTAGAATATCAATGGTTTTCTCTTTAGTCTTATTATCGGCGTTAAGTTTTTCTATAACCTCAGTCTGAGCATTCAACTGCTCATGCAGCTCATTTACCTTGGAATTCAAGTCAGCAAATTTTCCCTCTGTCATTATGCTTTTCAAATATTTAACTTCCATTTTTTCTTCTTCTAATTGTCTCGAAAAGTCTGCAACCATATCCCGTTGTTTTTTTGTTTCTTGCCTTTCGATTTTAAGCATTTCTTTTTGTGCTGCAGTTTCATCCTTTGAGCGTTGAAGATTGGCAGTCAATTCTTCAATGGTATTTGAAAGCTGTTGTATCTTTTTTCCCAAAGACAGTTTTTCACCCTGCAAAACCTTCGCTTCCTCTTCTAATGAAACAATGTTGGATTTCAGATTTAATACATCCTTTGCTGAATACTGTGATTCATCCAATTTAATGCTTTTTAATGATTCCGATAAATTATCATATTCAGCAGACAGCTTATTGTTTCTTGCAATAAGAGATTCATTGCTTTTTCTTAAGCTTTCTTTTTCCTCAAACAAGGTCTGAAGGTTTTTTTGAAATGTCTCCTTTGTAGACTGCTGTTGTTTTCTAATCCTTAATAAATATTCCTGAACCGATTTCTTGGTATAACCCCCAAAGGAATTTTTTAATATTTGACTCAAATCAGCTTCTTCTGATTTATCTCGAATCATTTCGACAATGTTTTTTTCTTCATTATTACTCATTCATTAACCTCCCATATCAAATAAATTTTATAATATCACCAATTCTTATCTTTTGTGAAGCATTTTCAGGAATCTCCAAAATATGCTTGGTTTTCTTTACAATCTTTCCTATTCTCCAAGGTTTTATAGTTTCCTTATAAAGCACTTCCATATCCGTTGATAAATAAACAGCATCAATAGTAATTTTCATAAAAAAGCAATGAATGGATGAACAATTGATTAACAGCAATCCTTCCTCATCTGATAAATATTTTCTATTCATTAAGCCTACAAGTCGTGATATAAAATTATCAGCTTTTGTAATATTATTAAAAATAACCTTATTATTACATAAAACTTTCATTATTTAAAAGCCTCCATAATTGATACCACAGCAGGACCCATAAGCATTATAAAAATAACCGGGAAAATAAAGATAACCATCGGCAATAAAATTTTAATTGCCATTTTGTGTGCCTTTTCTTCAATTTTTGACCTTCTGCCATCCCGTATGGAAGCAGCTTGAGTATGAAGAACATTTTTAAGAGAAATACCTAATTTGTTAGCCTGAACCACAGAACCGGTAAATGACCTTAAATCATCTATATCGCATCTTTCGCTAAGACCCATCAGTGCATCACGCCTGCTTCGTCCCATGGACATTTCCCTGTATGCAATAGTAAATTCATCGATTAAAGGTCCTTTAAAGTGTTCTATTATATGAAGCATTGCCTGCTCAAAGCCAAGACCTGCTTCCACATTGACGCTTAGCATATCCAAGACATCAGGCATTTGACTTTCCATATTTTCTCTTCTTTTTCTTATTTTACTGAATAAGCTAAAACGTAATATTGCAAAAGCGGCATATGCACCAAAAAACGGCAGAAAAACTTTAATTTTAATATCTAATTTTAATATAATTGCAAGTATAAAGAACAACACGGCAGTTCCAATAATAACAATTAACTTGATTGCAGCATATTCACTGGGCATTATGGTCATACCGGCTTGGCGAAGAAGTTTCCTTTGATTTTCAGCTTTTTCATGATTAGTGCTTGTCTGGGGCACAACCTTACTTAAGAATTTAACAAAAGATTCCGTCATAGGATTGATGAAACGCTCTGCCAATGATTTGTTTAACTCTTCGTCAACAATCATTTCCTCGCCGGTAGTTTCCAATGCTGCAAGACGGCCTTTTATTCTGTCACTTTCAATTCCATCATTATAAAATAACATATAAACTAATGAAAATATTAGTACAGCAAAAACTAATGCAATATAAACAGCCATAAACACCTCACATCTTTATGTTAATGATTTTCCTGATAAACGAAAATCCTATAATTTCCAACACAATAGAAACAGTCAACAAAATTTTTCCCATTTGAGTTTCAAAAAAACCCTCGAAATAACTTGGAGTCATAACCATAATTGTAAGTACCAAGAATACCGGCAGCAACCCTATTACCATACCCGACATACGTCCTTGCGCAGTTAAAGTTTTAATATCATTTTTGATTCTAATTCTATCCCTTATAGTTCCGGATATCGTGTCTAAAATTTCCGATAAATTACTTCCTACCTGGGCAGATGTCATAACAGCTGAAACCAATAGCTCCAAATCCTTGCTTTTGGTTCTTTCTACCATATGATTAAGAGCATCCTCCTGCCTTACCCCATAATGAATTTCTCTTAATACTTTAGCAAATTCTGTTGATATAGGCGGATGCATCTCCTCAGCTACACTTTCCATAGACTGTAAAAAGGTAAAACCTCCTTTAATACTGTTGCCCATTAATATAGTAGCCTGCCCTAACTGAGTGTTAAATAGGTCTTCGCGTTTTTTCCCGGCATTATTTACCAGAAAGGGCGGCACTGCAATACCTATAGTCGAAAGTGCTATACCTGTAACTATATTTCCCCCCGAAGCAATTAACAAAAGCATTGGTATAAGCGTAAGCCCTGCCCATAGATAAATAAATTCATTGGCCTTAAGTTTAATACCTGATGAAGCAATATAGTTGGAAAATTCCTTGCTTGCTATCTTAAATCTATCTTTTTTTCTTCTGCTTTCTTCTTCGCTTTTCTCCTTTATAAATTGTTCCTGTACGTCATCTATATCATTTGATTTAAAATATCTTACTATTCTGTCCCTTGAACGTCTGGTGTTAGAGCCTGACAGTAAAATGTATAAAATTAGATATATTAATGTAGCAACAATTAAGGATATTATAATTTCCATAATTCACCTCAATTTGTAAACCAATCATCTCTGATAAAAACACCGCTGGCCGCTATTTTCTCAAGGAAGTTTGGTCTGATACCTGTTGAAACGAAATTTCCTTTAATCCTTCCGTATGTGTCAATACCTTCAATTCTGTATGTGAAAATATCCTGAAGGGTGATAGTGTCTCCCTCCATACCTACAACCTCGGTAATGTTTACTACTTTACGGGAGCCGTCTTTAAGTCTTGACTGATGAACAACTATATCAAGAGCTGAATGTATTTGTTCTCTTATAGCACGAACAGGCAGCTCCATTCCCGACATTAGAACCATTGTTTCCATACGAGACATTAATTCCCTTGGCGAGTTGGCGTGTGCAGTCGTTAATGAACCGTCATGACCCGTATTCATTGCCTGAAGCATATCTAAAGTTTCACCGGAACGAACCTCACCTACAATTATTCTGTCAGGACGCATACGAAGCGAGTTTCTTACTAAATCCCTTATGGTAATTTGTCCTGAACCTTCCAAGTTTGGTGGTCTGCTTTCCATTGTAACCACATGCTCCTGCATAAGCTGAAGTTCTGCAGCATCTTCTATTGTTACAATACGTTCATTGTTGGGAATATAGCCGGATAACACATTGAGCAGTGTAGTTTTCCCGCTTCCTGTCCCTCCGGAAACTATTATATTCATTTTACCTTTAACACAGGCCTCTAAAAACGACACCATTTTAGGAGAAATAGAGCCAAATTTTATTAAATCTGTAGCAGTAAACGGTGTTTTGGAAAACTTACGAATTGTCATAGAAGGACCAACTAATGAAACAGGCGGTATAACCGCATTAAAACGAGACCCGTCAGAAAGCCTTGCATCCACCATGGGACTTGATTCATCTATTCGCCTTCCAACAGAAGATACTATTCGATTTATTATATTCATAACATGAGCATTGTCTTTAAATACAACATCTGACAAATCCAACTTGCCTTTTCGCTCAACGTAAACTCTATAAGGACCATTTACCATAATTTCCGTAATTTCAGAATCATTTAGTAAAGATTCAATCGGTCCTAAGCCCATTACATCATTATATACTTCTTTTAAAAGACGACTTCTCTCGGTTCTCGATAAATTTGAAGCTTTAGCTTCAATTATTGATTCCATAACCTCTTTTAATTCTTCCTGCTGCTCGCCTTTCAAATTAAATAAACTTATATCCTGCTGGTTTACTGTTTCTATAAATTCCTTATGAATACGTTCCTTTAGCTCGGATTTCTCATCATAAACACTCTTGCCTGCCAAAGGTGTGTCAACTGCAACATCATCTGTAACTGTATTTTTTTGTTTTTCGAGTCTGTCTAATAAGCTCATGTAACTTCACCCTTTATATTATTTTTTCTTAAATAAACTTATTTTTCTATTTACTTTTTTTTCTTTTTCTAAAACGGTTTTATTAGTTCCACCACTTATTAAAATATCTACTAATCCTGATATTGATTGGCTTATTTTACTGCCCGGTGCACCTACTACAAAAGGTACACCCCTGTTTAAAGCATTTACTGCCACCTTGTAATCACTTGGAAGTTTAGCCCAAATGGGATATCCTATTATTTTTTGCACATCATTTATTGTTATGGAATGCATATCTACTGCTCTATTAACAATAACTCTTATTTTTTCAGTCTGCTGCAAGGATTCTAATATGGAAACGCTGAGCTTTGAATTTCTTAGAATTGAAATGTCAAGCCCCGTAACAAAAAATATTATAGACGATGATTCAATAGCAGTCATAGTAACTTCAGAAAATGATGGTGCAGTATCGACTATGACATAATCATAATATGTGCGAAGCAAGCTAAGTAAGCTCTGAATTTTCTCAGCTGAAACAAGTTCAGCATATTCAGGACTTTTAGGTGCACAAAGTACATGGACGCCACTGGAATGAACCGCCATATAGCTTCTTACAGAGTCTATATTAGGAGTAATAACATCCTGCACTAATTCAGTTATTGTATCCTTTGGCTCTATATCAAGGAAAATATGTAAATCACCAAACTGTAAATCCAAATCAATCAGGGCAACCTTCTTATGTTTCTCCGCTAATTTTACGGCTAAATTGGCTGAGATAGTGCTTTTACCGAGACCCCCCTTGGCACCAAAAACCGTAATTACGGTAGAAGACCACAAAAGGGATTCCTTTTGACTTAAAGATTTAATTCGTATAGATTCATTATGATAAACAGATTTTATATATTCTGCAAATTCCTTTGGAGATTTCGGGAATTCGGTAATATTATGGCATCCTGCATTTACTGCACTTTGCATAGTTTCCACATCTAAATTTTCAGCTGCCAATATAACAAAAGTACGAGGCCTATGTAAAATAATTCTTTCTGCTAAATTTAAAACATCAGTATCGCCTGCTCCAAGTGTCATAATTATAATATCAGGAGATGTATTTTCTATTTTATCAAGTGCCGCTGAGCCGCCGGGACTGTCACCTAATACAAATATATCCTCATCGTCAATCATGGATTTAAGAGCACCTATGTTTCTTTCCATTTTACTTATCAGCAAAACATTAATTCTCATTTAAATCCCCCCTATTTAACAACCACATCATCAAATATTATGCTTTTTGTTTCCGGTAAACCGGTCATTTCTTTATCCAAAGGCGACCTTAAAATCATTCTTAAGTTTCCCTTTACTTCCGACATACTTATATCCATAGCTTCTCTCGGAGTTACCTGTAATGTAATGGTAGTATAAGAAACACCGGTTTCAGGATTTTTAGGCTTGCCATCTTGACTTAATACATCATCAACAGCAAGGATGGTAATATTTTCAGCAATCATTGCCGTGAAATCTTCCATTTCTTTTTCTTCTCCTTCAGCTGCGTCTTCCTTTTCTTCCTGATACTGAAGAAGTATGTCCACAGTGTTTTTAGGTCTAAGCATACCGACCAAACCCGATAAATTTCCTACATCAACTGATATAGCGCGCATACCGGGTGCAATTTCATATGCTAATGTCCCATCTCCACCGCCCCCGTCAGGTGAAATAAGCTTTGTAGACAGCACTTGCTCGCCGGCAGTTATTTCATACTTTGAAAATTTACCAACTGCAGCATTTATATTTGTCATTGCCTCTTTATGAACTGCTTCAACCGGCAGCTCTTTTAATTCAACCATATCAGCAGTAATAGTTGTATTTGGGGGAATATTTTCAGATGCTGTCAATACTCCTGTCTTAATAACCTCTACAACTGCAGCTCTTTCATTTAACATGTTTAGATAATTATACAAAAGGACAGCAGCAATAACTGCTGTCACCAGCGCTAATACTTTGACTTTTTTCATTAGTTTCCTCCGAAATATAAATACTTACTGTTCTACCCTCATAGTTGTTTGAGCTTTAATTACATACATCCCATCTTCATTATCTTTAAATACTTCTGTAAATGCTCTTAAAATTGGTGTTAATATTTTTACTTTTCCTGTAAATTTAACATCAATTTTTAGACCGCCAGCATCAGCTATCGGCACTATTGGTTCAATTATTTCCTCTATATCATCAATATCTAATTCAATTAGAGTATTATCTTTCATAATATCAAATGCTGCTCTTTCTGCTGAACCAGCAGCATATGAATCCTTATCATCCATATCATCAGAATAATAATGTATTGCTATAAAACGGGCTGCCTCCCTGCTTGCATTGTTTGTAGCTAACTGGTTATGAAAAATCCATCCAAAGTCAATTATCCCCCCTATTAATAACAACAGTATGGGGAGCACCAATGCAAACTCAACCATTGCCTGACCTGATTCTTTTTTCATTATTTTTATTATATGCTTAAGTTTCAAATCTCTCCCCTCCCCCTTAGAGTAAAAACACCGAACCCGACCATTCGGACGAGCCGGTGCTTTAGTGGTTTTGTATTTTAGTACGGTACTTTCTGAATTATTAGTTTCCATTAAGGAGTTTCTAAATCGGATGCTACATCATCCATAATTGCGGCTGTCTTTTCACCTAATGTTCGTAGAGCTACAATAACAACTACCGCAATTAACGCAAGTATCAGCCCATACTCTACCATACCTTGACCACTTTCTTCATTTTTCAGCCAGTTCATTAATTTTTTCATTTTGACCCCCTAGTTATATTTTTTTTATTTTATATTCATTATTATTCCAATCAAGAAATATCTGCATTAAGAGCGTTACGTATATGTACAACATTTTTCTTAAATTAGAACAATAAAAATATCATGTATATGTACCCTATATAAAACCTACATTTAACACTATTGTCAACAAAGCTAATATATAACCTGCTGACAAGAACGGTGCCAAAGGTAACATCGTTGAAAGGTAAATTTTCTTTAATGCCAACCCTACTAAAATATAAGTAAGTAATACAATTGCCATTATTCCTACGGCTGTTATAATAAGCGGATATCCAAGTGCTAACGCTATTGCACCGGCTAATTTTACATCTCCTGCCCCTACTTTTCCAAATCCCATAAATCCTGCGACTGCGGTAAAAATTATCATTACTGCCACCATACTGATAATCGCACCAAGAATATTGTTTAATTCAAAGTCAATCATGGTTTGAAATGTTATACCCAAAATTATGAGAGTTAAAACAAGTTCATTAGGAATTATTCTGATATTTATATCAATTACCGCAATTATCAAGCCTAAAGTAATCTGAATACCTATCAATAAAGCTGCAATTATATTATCTATATACAATCCTGTAGCTGCCCACGCTGCAAGGTTAAATAAGCAAATTAATAATTTTAATATGCTGGAAAGCTCTTTGCTTTCATTTGTTTCAAAAGCTTTCTTTCTTTTTTTATATTCAATTATTCGATTTGATATATCCGGTATTTTATATCCTGTCACCAGCCCTATAATGCTAAATAAAATTGTTATTATTATATTCATTTATGCTCCCATTTCTTCATTTGATGCAAAGTCAGTTGATAATAACCCTAAAAATATCCAAAATACATATGCAGTTACTGGCATGCTTATATTGAAAAAGGCTTGTATTAAATAACCTGCAACACTTGCATAAAGCCCTATAAAATATGTGTTTATCTTTAAATTCATCAACCCTTTTTTCAATACAAGTATAATGAAATATAAGTATATCATGAGCGAAGGAATCCCGGATGTAACTGCTATATTTAAATATTCATTATGAGCTTTATCCGTATATGATGATTCTGCTCCATATTTTTCTTCTACCTCATCCCTATATCTTTCAGTATATGGTTCCAATAGGTTTTCAATGCCAAATCCAAATATTGGTTCCTCCCCAATCATTTGAACTACTCGTTTCCAGATAAACCCTCTGCGGGCTCCCGCATCATCAGATTGCTCTACCAGGAAATCTTTAGCATCATCTGAAATAGTTAAAAATCTCCTTATTAATTTCCCGTCTGTCTGATAATTGAAAAACGCCATAATTAAAAGTGTTACAAGGAAAATAATAAAATATCTGTAAATTTGTGACTTTTTAATATTATATGTTAATTTATGTATGATGATAAAACATAATATTGAAAACATTCCACCTAACCAGGCACTTCTTGTGCTTGTGCATAATAAGCAATAAAACGAAACTGCATATCCAAATAATCCTGCTATTTTACTGTTAAAAATATAAAGATAAGTTGATATGGGTATTATCAGAACCAAGTATGTACCAAGAAAATTCGGATTCTGCATTGTTGAAGATGGTCTTGAACCAAATCCCTTAATTACTTCATCGTGAAACGGATAATATCCGTAAAACTGCATTATTCCATATAAAGAAACAAGTATGCCTGCTATCAAAGTATATGTAAAAATCTTATTGCTTTTTATTCTGCATGTTCTTCCTATAATAAATAAATATAGGTATAGAAATATAGTTATAATTCCTTCCATCCTGCCGGGCTGACCTATGATTGACCTTTGGATGTTTTCACTGAAAAAAGTTGATATAATTAGTATTAAAAAGTAGCTCATCAGCCATGCATTTATTCTGTCTCTGTCAAAGACTGTTTTTATTGTTTTAATGTACTTAATCATAATTACAGAGTATGCGGCAAGCAAGCTGAAAATAGCTCCTAATCTGATAAATAAAAAGTCAAATTTTTCTAATTTTAAAAACAGCAGCGGTACAATTGAAAGTGTTAGTGTGATGGTAACTATAGTAATGTTATTAAATTTTTCTTTTGCAGCACTATTATACATATGCCCTTTACCCTTAGCCAATAATTATGAAACATAACATAACTGATTATAAAACATATTAATTACATTATTATTATTTAATGATTTAATATTAATTTCATTTTAATTACATTTCAATTACACAGTATGCTAATAAAGATATTGTTGCTATTATATTCCATCTTTGTTATAATTTCTATCGATTTATTACAACAAAAAATGACGATTTTTTAATCGTCATTCATACATTTAAGGACATTCCTCTGCCTGCGAAGACTATCTCATAAATTGAGGTGTGTCTCTATACCTTTAATCTTCTATTTGCTCGTTGTCTGAAACTCCTGTCTCCATTCTATTCATTTCTTCTTTTACTTCAATTGAGCTGTTTGTTTTAAGAAGCTGTACTTCCAATGAAGCAATTTTTGCTTCTGCGACACTTAAATTTTTCTGCGCAATTAATCTGTCTATTGTAATACCGGATTTCTCATTAATGAATGCAATTGTCTTTTTATATTCCTCCTGTAATTGAAAATCTAAAGCTTCATTTGCAATTAATAATTTATCGTTTTGAACATTATACTCCTGTAATGTTTTCATTAAATTGTTTGTTTTTTCTTTAAGCAGAGAAACTTCATCATTAAGTGAATCAATAGATTTATCTTTTAAAGTAATTTCTTCATTTAATTTACTGTTAACTTCTGTTTGTGCCGACAGCTGAGTGCTTAATTGACCTATCTTTAAATTTAATTCTGCAAATTTTCCATCAGAAATTGTTCCTTTTAAATATTTTACTTCATTTTTTTCTTCTTCTAATTTATTCGATATGTCTGCCACAACATCACGTTGTTTTTTTAGTTCAAGTCTTTCAGACTTAAGCATTTCTTTCTGTGCCTCATATTCTTGAACTGAAATTGCAAGCTTGGTTTTAAGCTCGTCTATTTCATTGTTTAATTGCTCTGTTTTTCTCTCCAAGGAATAGTTTTCGCGGTTTGTTATCTTTATTTGCTCTTCCAAGGATACATTTTTGTTTTTTAGTTCTAAAACATTTTGAGCTGAATACTCAGAATCATCGAGCACTATATTCTTTAATGAACCGGCTAAATTGTCATATTCCGAGGTTAATTTATTTAGACGTGCTTGTAGTGTTTCATTGTTTATTCTTAACTCTTCCTTTTCATCAAATAAATCTTGAAGGTTTTTTGAAAAAGTTTCCTTTGTTGTTTGCTGCTGTTTGTGGATTAATGATAAATATTCCTGCACAGATTGCTTCGTATAGCCCCCAAAGGTTGTTTTTAAAACACCGTCTAAATCCACTTCATCTTTATCACGCAATATGCCAACTATATTATTGTCCCTTTCCATTTTTCTCACCCTCCAAAATTATATTATCTCCAATTCCAATACCTGTTGTCATGCCCTCAGGAAGCTCTAAAACATGGGTGCAGTTTTTAACGAGCTTCCCGAT
This sequence comes from Clostridiales bacterium, assembly GCA_003487955.1. Taxonomy (GTDB): domain Bacteria; phylum Bacillota; class Clostridia; order Tissierellales; family Sedimentibacteraceae; genus Sedimentibacter. The sequence goes on from DNNJ01000382.1 coordinate 15,041, forward strand.
TCTCCATGGCTTGACAGTTTCTTTATACAGCACTTTCATATCTTTAGATAAGTAAACTGCTTCAATGGTGAATTTCATAAAAAAGCAATGTATCAATGAGCAGTTTTTTAAAAGCAACCCTTCATTTTCATTTAAGCTTTTCTTATTTAATAATCCAACCAGCCTTATTTTTAAACTTTCAGCTATTGTAATGTTATCTAATAGCAAATTATTATTAACATATAATTTCATTACACCCCACCAAACATTTCCAATATGGACACTACAGCAGGTCCCATTAATACTATAAAAATTACCGGGAAGATAAACATAACCATAGGTAAAAGAATTTTAATTGACATTTTATGTGCTTTTTCTTCTATTTTGCTGCGCCTGTTTTCCCTGATGGAGGCTGCCTGTGAATGCAGAACATTTTTAAGAGATATACCTAATTTGTTGGCTTGAATTATGGAGCCGGTAAAGGATTTTAAGTCATCAATATCACAGCGTTCGCCTAATAATATCAGCGCGTCTCTTCTGCTTCTGCCCATGGACATTTCTCTGTAGGTAATATTAAATTCATCAATCAATGGCCCCTCAAAATGCTCGATAATATGCAGCAATGCTTGTTCAAACCCTAATCCTGCCTCTACATTAACACTTATCATATCTAAAACATCCGGCAGTTGTCTCTCCATTTCATCTTTCCTTTTGGTTATACGGAACATTAAGTTAAACCGCATTACGGTAAAAGCCATATATGCCCCAAATAACGGCAATAAAAATAAATATAAGTAGCTTGCGTTTAATACTAAACCAAGTATTAAATATAACAGTGCATTTCCGCATATAACAATTATTTTAATGGCAGAGTATTCTTTTGGCTTTATAGTATATCCTGCCTGTCTAAGCGATTTTCTTAAATTTTCTGATTTTTGATTATTGAGACCTGTATCAGGCAGGATTTTACCAAGGGACTTAACCAGCGAGTCCATAATAGGGCTGATAAATCTTTCTGACAATGATTTATTCAGCTCTTCATCCACAATTATGTCACTCTCAATATCAATTAATTTAGAAATTCTGTTATTAACCTTGTCATGGTTCAAACCGTAGTTATTTAATGTAATAATTATCACACCGAATATGAATATTGCAAAAAAACCTGAAATATAAAGAGTCATATGCACCTCACACTTTAATATTTACTATTTTATTTATAACTGCAAACCCTGTAATTTCCAAAACTATAGATGTAACGATTAATATTTTGCCAATGGTAGAATCAAAAAAACCTTCAAAATAACTTGGAGTCATAACCATTATTGCTAAAATCAAAGCTATTGGCAACAAGCCTATAACTAATCCGGACATTCGTCCTTGGGCTGTCAATGTTTTGATTTCATTCTTAATTCTTATGCGATCTCTGATTGTATTTGAAATGGTATCAAGTATTTCCGATAAATTGCTTCCAACTTGTGCTGATGTCATAACAGCGGATACCAAAAGCTCCAAATCTTTATTTTTCGTCCTTTCCACCATGTGATTAAGTGCATCTTCCTGCTTGACGCCATAATGTATTTCTCTTAGAACCTTTGAAAATTCAGTAGATATTGGAGGCTGCATTTCCTCTGCAATATTTTCCATGGACTGCAAAAATGTGAAACCTCCTTTAATGCTGTTTCCCATTATTACAGTGGCATCACCTAATTGCTTATTAAACAATTCCTCACGCTTTTTTCTTGCATTGCTGACTATAAACGGCGGTATGGAAATGCCTATAATAGATAGGGCTGCTCCTGTAATTACATTCCCGTTAAAAAGAAAAACCACCATCATGGGAATTAAAGTTAAGCCTGCCCAAAAATA
>DNNJ01000382.1:17169-30198 GCA_003487955.1 Clostridiales bacterium
AATTCCTTACTTGCAATTTTAAATCTGTCCTTTTTTCTTTTGCTTTCTTCTTCATTTTTTTCCCTGATGAATTGCTCCTGAACGTCATCAGCGTTATACTCGGTAAAATATTTTTTAATCCTGCTTCTGACCTGACCAGGGCCATATGAGGATATCAAAATATAGAAGACCGAATATATAATTACAGCAACCATAAGAGATATAATAATTTTCATATTTCACCTCAATTTACAAACCAGTCATCTCTGACAATTATGCCGCTCGATGTCAGTTTTTCAAGAAAATTAGGCCGTATACCTGTTGATGTAAAATTCCCCTTCATTCTTCCATTACTATCAATACCCTCAACCTTGTATGTATATATATCCTGCAGTGTGATGGTATCCCCTTCCATTCCTACTACCTCTGTAATATTTATTACCTTACGAGAGCCATCCTTCATTCTTGACTGATGAACCACTATATCAATGGCAGAATGTATTTGCTCCCTTATTGCTCTGACAGGCAAGTCCATTCCTGACATTAATACCATTGTTTCCAAACGAGACATAAGCTCTCTTGGAGAATTGGCATGAGCAGTTGTCAGTGAGCCGTCATGACCTGTATTCATAGCTTGAAGCATGTCTATTGCTTCACCGGCACGCACCTCTCCTACGATTATTCTATCGGGACGCATACGCAACGAATTCCTTACCAAGTCTCTGATGGTAATTTGACCTGAACCCTCTAAGTTTGGAGGTCTGCTTTCAAGTGTGACCACATGCTCCTGGGCCAGTTGAATTTCTGCAGCATCTTCAATAGTTACTATTCGCTCATTATTGGGAATACTGCTTGACAATACATTCAATAAGGTCGTTTTACCGCTGCCGGTACCTCCTGAAACGATAATATTCATCCTTCCCTTTACACAAGCCTCCAAAAACGCAACCATTTTAGGAGATAATGAGCCGAATTTTACCAAATCACTTGCTGTAAATGGACTCCGAGAAAACTTCCTTATAGTCATTGAAGGTCCCACTAATGAAAGTGGCGGAATAACAGCATTAAAACGGGAGCCGTCTTTTAACCTTGCATCAACCATGGGGCTTGATTCATCAATACGTCTTCCCACAGTGGATACAATACGATTTATAATATTCATTACATGTGTATTATCTTTAAATACTACATTTGATAATTCTAATTTTCCTTTTCTCTCTACATATACTTGGGAAGGACCATTTACCATAATTTCAGTTATGTCATCATCGTTCAGCAATACTTCAAGAGGTCCTAACCCCATTACATCATTGTAAATTTCTTTTAATAATTTTGAGCGCTCAGTTCTTGAGACTTTAGGAGCTTTGGCCTCAATTAATGAATCCATAATTTTAAGCAGTTCTTCTTCTTGCTCGCCCTTAACACCAAATAAACTTATATCCTGCTGATTTACTGTTTCAATAAAATCTTTGTGCACTTGCTCCTTTAAGTCAGAATACTCATCATACAAAGTTATTTCTGCCGATTTTTCTCCTGTGACGGAAAATTTCTGTTTTTCAAGACGATCCAATAAACTCATGTCAATTCCTGCCTTTTATTATTTATGTTTTGTCATCCTAAAGTGTAAGCGAATGTCATTTTTTCTTGAATAAGCTAAGCTTCTTTTTATTGTTAAAATCACTGTTATTTTTATTATTTTTATTTTTCCCCATAAGGTCATAATCGGTTGTGCCTTTAATTAATATTTCTGTCAACCCGGTAATCGATGCGCTCAGCTTGCTGTTTGGAGCGCCGGTTACAAACGGAACTCCTCTGTTTAATGCATTAACCGCAACCTTGTAATCACTGGGGAGCTTTGCCCATATAGGATAACCAATGATTTTTTGTACATCATTTATAGTAATGGAATTCATATCAACTGCTCTATTTACAATTAACCTGATTTTATCTGTTTGCTGCAATGATTCCAACAGCGAAACACTGAGCTTGGAATTCCTTAAAATTGAAATATCAAGACCTGTCACAAAGAATATTATAGAAGAAGATTCGATTGCGGTAATTGTTACATCAGTAAATGACGGCGATGTATCTACAATTACATAATCATAATAGGTTCTCAATAAGCTTAGAAGACTTTGTACTTTTTCTGATGAAACCAACTCGGCATATTCCGGGCTTTTTGGTGCACAAAGTACATGAACACCGCTGGAATGAACTGCCATATAGCTTCTTACAGAGTCAATATTCGGGGTAATTACATCTTGTACTAACTCCACAATAGTATCTTTAGGCTCTAAATCCAAGAAAATATTTAAATCACCAAATTGCAAATCGAGATCCACCAATGCAACCTTTTTTCTTTTTTCTGCAAGTTTTACAGCTAAATTTGCTGCAATTGTACTTTTGCCTAATCCTCCTTTTGCTCCAAATACAGTAATAACCCTTGATGCCCATACTAATGTATCTTTATTGCTTAAAGATTTAATTCGAATAGATTCATTATTATAAACTGATTTTATATACTCTGCGAATTCCTTTGATGTTGAAGGAAATTCAATTAAATTATGACACCCGACCTTAACAGCTTCCTGCATAATTTCAACATTTAATGTGTCCGCAACTAAAATAACAAATGTCTTAGGTCTGTGAAATATTATTCTTTCAGCCAAATTCAGTACGTCTGTGTCTCCTGAACCTAAAGTCATAATAATTATATCAGGAGAAGTGTTTTCGATTTTGTCTAAAGCTTGTGCTCCCCCCGCTGTATCTCCGATTATTATAATTTCTTCATCTTCAATCTTTGACCTAAGTGCTTCTATATTTCTTTCCATTTTACTTATAAGTAAGACTTTGATTTTCATATGCTGCCCCCACTAATTAATTATTATATCGTCAAATTTTATTGTTGGAGGCTTAACTATATCTTCATCCAACGGAGACCTCAGTATTAATCTTAGCTGTCCCTTGTATTCGGACATATTCAATTCCATCGCCTGATGTACCGTAACCTGTAATGTTACAGAGGTGTAAGAAGTACCTGTTTCTGAATTTTTTGACTTGCCTTCCTGAGATATTACATCGTCAACAGCTAAAACCTTGATATTTTCTGCTATCATAGTTGTATAATCTATTGTTTTTTCTTCTCCGTCAGGTTGTTTTTCTTCTTTTGCAAGCTGGGCAATAATATCCACGGTATTATGGGGCCTAATCATTCCCACAAGTCCGGACAAATTACCCACGCCTATAGATATTGCACGCATACCCGGTTTTATTTCATATGCAAGTGTTCCATCTCCACCACCGCCTTCAGGTGATATCAGCTTAGTGTATAATACCTGCTCACCTGCCATAATTTCATATTTCGAAAACTTTCCAATGGCAGCAGCTTCATTAATAACTGCCTCTGCATGTACGGCTTCAACAGGCAGCTGTTTTATATCAAGCATATCATCTGTTATAGGTGTATTTGGAGGAATATTAACAGATGCTGTCACAACTCCGGTCTTTACTACCTCAACACTGGCCTTTTCATCAAGCGTATTAAGGAAATTATACAAAAGGACAGCAGCAATAACCGCTGCAACCAATGCTAAAAATTTTATCTTTTTCATATGCTCACTCCAAATTATGTATTTGTTAATAATCAACCAATTTTGCAGCTCTTACTCCATAATCATTCAATACTATCCCCGCTTCAGAATTACCGCCGGTAATGTAGTCACTTATATATGATGATGTTAATATGCTTATCCTTTTTTGATTTTCATTATTACCTTCAAGATTAGTAATTGTGAATGATACAAAACCTACTACTCTCAGTACATTATGTTCGTCAAAATCAACTACGGGAATTGCGCCAATCTGACCAACTACAATTTTACCGTCAACATCAACCGGCATGGTACCTGAACTTGTTTCTACCGGGTCTCCGATATTAACAACACCATCATATCCGCCATTTTCCATGTCATCTTGGTATTTTGAATCTTTAAAATTAATCGCACCCCTCCAACCTTGATTACCGGAAGTAATACCTATAATGTCAAACTCGTCTACAAACTCCTTAAGCATTTCACTATCGATATCCTCTGTTTTTGCTGCTCCTAACTTTAAAGTTATATCTTCATTCATGAGGTCGTTTTCTATTATATAATCCATAACTGCTTTTGGCATAGCAAGCGGAAGAAGTCCCGATACTCCATTTACTTTCATTAATTTCGCAGTTGCTTTTCTATTCACTGTAATTTGTTTTATATTAAATATCTGAGCAAAATTGTATTTTACATCAGTTTGTCCATTAACGGTCAGCCCGATTATTTTTCCATCTTCATAGACAGGTAATATACTGTCTTCTGTTATATTATCCACTCCATTCAGTTCTGCATATTTTATCACAGCATCAACAGCATTATTCCATTCTGTTGAAGAAGTAGTATTAGCAGCAGGTAATTCCCTGACTGCAGCAAGTGCAATACTGTCAAGACCTATTTGTAATTTAGACGCTTCATTATACGCAAGTCCTAAGTCTAATGAAAGAGCTGCAAACCCTATAATAACTGTTATCATCAAAGCAAATATAATTATCACAGCTCCACTTTCTTCATTTTTAAACTTAATAATATATTTAAAAATATTCATATATATCACCGCCCTACATATTATTTTTCTACTCTCATATATGTTTCAGCTCTTATCGGAAACTTGCCGTCTCCGTCTTTATCTATTATTGCTCTGGTTATTGGCGTAAGAATAATGACTTTTCCTGCAAACCTGACCCTTATTTTTTCACCGCCGTTCACATCATCATCTTCGGGTATTATGGTATCTACAACTATATCAGCAATATTGGTATATTCATTAATAATATTTGCAGCTTTAGTTGTTGCAGAAGTGGAATCCATATTATCAAAATAATAATGTATTGCTATATACCGAGCAGCCTCTCTGCTGGCATTATTGGCAGCCAGCTGATTATGATAAATCCATCCAAAATCAAGAATACAGGCTATAAAAAGCAATAGTATAGGGAGTACCAAGGCAAACTCAACCATTGCTTGACCATTTTCTTTTTTTAAATGCTTAAGTTTCATAAACTTACCCCCCATTGTGGAAAAAGCACCGTCCCGACCATGCGGACGAGCCGGTGCTTTTTGTTGGTTTTTTGGTTAAATCAAGGTGTAGCTTTAATTGCATTCCCAACTTCATCTAATTTATCCTTTGTCGCAGTTCCTAGAGTTTGTAATGCTATTATCACTACTACTGCAATCAATGCAAGGATTAGGCCATACTCAACCATTCCTTGACCGCTTTCCTCATTCTTTAACCAACTAAAAAATCTTTTCATTTTGGACCCCCTTGTTTTTTATTTATATTTTGATATAAAATATCATAATATACAATTTTCTTTGGGGAAATTCCTCTGACCAGCAGAGTCTATCCCAAGTACGAGGACATTCCTATTACCTGCAGAGACTATCCCTAAGAGTAGAGGTGTATACCCCCTCCTTTAAAGAGGTGTGTCTCCATATCTCTGAAGGTGTTTCCCCATAACAATTACGGTGACATCTTTGTAATTGAATCTAAGTACAGTGCGAATGCATTTTCTCCCAAGAAACTTACTGCCGCAATGGCTGCAATAACTATGAGCGATATAATTAAGGTATATTCAGCTAATCCTTGTCCATCTTCTTCATTTAAAATACATACAGCAATTTCTCTCATATCCGTATCCTTTCTTTCATGCTACGCAATGTTTAAGTTAAAAGTAAATGTTACTAATGCAAAAATGTAACCTGCCACTAAAAACGGAGCTAACGGTAACATAGTTGTCAGGCGAATTTTCCTTAAAGCCAGTCCAATCAGTATGTAGCTTAACAGTACAGCTGCCATTGCACCCATAGCCGTAACAACGGATGGATATCCTAAGGCAAATCCTATGGCTCCCGCTAATTTCACATCACCTGCTCCAACCTTGCCTAATCCCATAAAGGTGGCCAATGCTGTAAACACAATCATGATAAAGACCATACATATTATTGAACCTAAGATACCTTCCAACCCATAATTAAATGATTGATATATAATGCCTAAGGTTAACAATACTAAAATTAACTCATTAGGAATTATTCTAATTTTTATATCGATGTATGCAAATATGATTCCTAATGATATTTGTACACATATGAGCACTGCAGCAAATAGGCTTTCTGCTGTATAAGCTGTAAAACACCATGCTGCCCCGTTAAACAAGATTATAAATATATTTATTATCCGGTTATCAAATAGTTGAACTTCTTCGCTGCCTATGCTATTGGTTTTCTTTTTATATTGAATAATTTTTAATGATAGCTTAGGAATGATATATCCTGTATATAAACCTATAATTGCAAAAACAATTAATTTGTATAACATTTCATACCTCTAAACACTATATTGTTGTTACCTGCCAATAATCCCAAGAAGCTCCAATACACATATGCCACTGATACAACACTTATGTTAAAGAAAGCTGCTGTCATATAACCCATAACGCTTGATAAAATCAAAAGCATTATTTTACAATTCTTCAATCTTGTCAAACCTTTTAAGATAATCAGAAAGCACATTGTCGAATAAATCAATAGTGATGGAATACCGGTCGTAACGGCAATATGCAAATATTCATTGTGTGCCTTGTCAGGATATCTCACCTCTCCCCAAAACTCAATCATGTCTTTAGTATAGTATTTCTTAAATGCTTCACCTAAATTTTCCAAGCCGTAACCCGTAAGCGGACGAGCTTTAATTAATTCTACAACTCGTTTCCAAATAAATCCTCTGTGCGCACCGGTATAATCAGACCTGTCACCGTCTGCAAGAAATTCATTAGCATCCCTTGAAATAGATAGGAACCTATCTATGAATGCTCCATCCGTATTGAAATTATATAAAGCCAAGAGCAATACTGTTATAACAAATAGAATAATATACCTGTTAAATTCTTCCTTATTATATCTAAAATATATGTAGTGTATTGCTGCAAAAGCTAATATTGAAGCAATTGTACCTAACCAAGCCCCCCTTGTGTTGGTACATAAGAGACAATAAAACAAAATTATATAAGCTGTTAAACCTGTTATGTTTTTATTTATTATGTAAAAATAAATTGATATCGGTATTATTAAAACTATATATGAGCCTAAAAAGTTAGGATTACCCATTGTTGAAAAAGCTCTGCTCCCCCAGTTTTCACGGAGGATATCCCTTGGAAAGGGCTCAATGCCCATTGTTTGCAAAATACCGTAAATTGAAACAATTATGGCAGTAAATAATATTATCTTAAATAACCTTTCATCAGGAGTTAGGTAAAGCCTTGCTACAATAAACAGAAATATATATAACATTATCGTAACTAAACCTTCCCATCTGCCGGGCACTCCAATTATTGCAAACTCTTTATTTTCTGCTGTATATACAGAAGCAATTAATAATATTAAGTATATAAATAAACTCATATTTATTTTGTCTTTCTGTATTATATCTTTTAGCTGCATTTTATTTATTACAAGCATAACTGAAAAGCTTATTACTAAGACAAACATTGCTGCAACCTTGGGTAAATAAAAATGGTCTGTATGCCCTCCCAATGGAACAAATACTGCCGGAATACCTGATAATGCAAGTATAACTGTAACCTTTGCTACTTTATCCAATTTGCTGTTTCTTGCTTCATATAACTGTAATTTTTTATATATTCCAATAGTATCAATCATAATTACTCCCGTAACTTTTACAATATTCCAAAATATTATAATGAGAGATATGCAAGCTTTACAGGTTGATTACCTTACCATTCCTTTCAGGCTGTCTTGATATTTGTTTTTCTATCAGCTGTATAAACTCATCTCCAAGAATATCCCGTTTATTGTAAACCTTATCTTCCACTTCTGAGAGCAATTTTATAATTTTTGCTAAGTCATCTTCTGCTTTTTCTGCTCTGTTATGTTGTACTGACAACTGCTGTTTCAGTATACCGTTAAGCTTCGCACTATGTTTTGCTTCATACTCCAAATTTTCCATTTTTTCGTAAATACTGCTGAATTCTTCTTTGAACCCGCTAATTTTATAGTTAAATGCTTCGGCTTTTTCCATATTAAGTTCTAATACCGCTTCTTCGTTTATCTTTTTTTGTTCTTCCAACTCTTTTAATTTTTCATTAATTGTTTGCTGCAGACTGCTTATCTTTTGTTTTAATATTGCTGAATCGGAATTTAATTTTTCGCTTAACGATTTTTCTGTTTTTAGCTGCTCTTCTAATTTTTCGCTGCATGAGCTTTCAATTTTCAGTTGTTCCTTTAGATTTTCGCAAACATCATTAATTTCATTAATTCTATAATCCTTTTCATGAATGCTTTTTTCCAGTTCAGATACTCTTTCATTCAGTAATATATTTTCATTTTTAAACTTGTTTGCATTTATCTCCATTTGGTCATATTCAATGCTTGTCTGATTTAACAGCTCTTCATAAGCCATAATCTCTTCAGCCATTTGCTTGTTTTCATTTTTCAGAATATCAATATGTATAATTTCATCTGATAGTTCAGATGTTTTAATTCTCATTTGATTATTTTCGTTTTCTAATTTTGATGAAATTTCCTTTAATTGTTCACATTCAGTTTTTGATTGGTTTAAATGTTTTTCAATAGCTTCAAGTTCCTCTGCAAGTTGTTTGTTTTCATTTTTAATCTTATTAAATTGAATGCTTTCTTCTGTCATTTCAGCTATTCTAGTTTTTAAAGCATTGTTTTCATCTTCTAAATCACCTAAGTACTCTTCCTTATAATTATTTTCAGTTGATAGTTTTTCAAGTTCCTTTAGTTTACCTGCCATTTGTTGAATTTCATTCTTCAGTTGAATGTTCTCGGTATTATACTTTTCATTCATAGATTTATAGTCCATTTGTTTTTGTTTGAATTCAACTATGGCAGTAATTAAATTTTGTTTTGCTTCATCTAATTCTATCTGCATACAATGCTTATTTTCTGATTCAGTGTTGAGTTTGGTTTTCAAATAATAAACTTCGTCTGATGTTTTTTTGTTATTCTGCTCAAGTTTTTTTAATTTTTTTTCTAAGTCTTCTATATATTTAGTAACATCTTCCTCGTGCAAACCGCCAACTAGCTTTGTTCGAAACTGATATTTAATTGACTCATGATTCAATCTTTGCTGAAGTTTCTTGAGTTCGTTCATATCTGTTTCCATATAAATTTCCTTTTCAGCAGGCATATTATTAATATCCAACATTTTTATCCCCCTTCCACACGTTATAAATATTAATTCCTATTCTTTTTATTTCAAAATAAAAACTGTACGCCAAGGCGTACAGTTAAGGACCAAAAATACATCAATACATATAATGCATTAATTCATCACTGTTCGGCAACCTGGCAATCATCGTAATTCACATTAGACCCATGGCTTTGCGTCCTTGTCTTTCGGCAAGTTTGCTATTATCGTAGGATAATTTATTAAATTTTCTATCTGTTTATACATTCTACTATATCTGACATAATAATGCAAGGTTTTTTTTTCATAATTTGTCATTATTTTTTAAGAAATCTTTAAGAATTCTTTATTGCTGCTGTTAATTGGCGAAAAATGTCGAAAGACTAATCTTTAAAAGCATCCTTCATTTTCCCGAAGAAGCCTTTTTTGTCATTGTCAACTTTCTCTCCCATTTCGTTTGCAAATTGCTCTAAAATATTTCTTTGTTTTTCTGAAAGCTTTTTAGGAACTTCTATTTTAACTCTCACATACTGGTCACCCTTGCCGGCACCTCTTAAGTTTTTAATACCTTTATTTTTGAGTCTGAAAACTGTTCCTGTCTGAGTTCCTTCAGGCACATCGTATTTTACCTTGCCTTCAATTGTGGGAACTTCAATAGAACCCCCTAATGTTGCCTTCGCAAATGTTATGGGTATTTCACACCACACGTCATTTCCGTCACGTTCAAATATTTCATGAGGAGTTACGTTAATATATACATACAAGTCTCCGGCAGGACCGCCTCGCTCACCGTGGTTTCCTTCTCCTCTCAGGGGAATTACCGAGCCTGTGTCAACACCCGCAGGAATATTGATTGAAAGCTTCCTGGTTTTTCTCTCCTTACCTGTGCCGCTGCATGAAGTGCATGGCTCCTCTACCACTTCTCCTGTACCGTTGCAGGTTGAGCATATTTTAGTGCTTGCAAATTGTCCGAATGGTGTTCTTTGCACTGTTCTTATGCTGCCTGAACCTTGACAGGTGGGACATGTTTTTTTGCTGGTGCCTTTCTTAGCCCCTGTTCCGTCACAGACATGGCATTTTTCTATACGATTTATTTTAATTTCCTTTTTAGTTCCGAATGCTGCTTCTTCAAAGTCTATATCCAATTTTATCTTCAAATCGGAGCCTGCTTTAGGTCCGGTTCTCTGAGTTCTTGTACTTCCGCTGAAGCCTCCTCCAAAAAAGTCTCCGAATATATCGCCGAATATATCGCCAAAGTCGTTGAATCCTGCTCCGCCCCCAAATCCGTTATTCTGGTCGAATGCCGCATGACCGAATTGGTCATATTTGGCTTTCCTTTCGGGGTCTGACAGTACTTCATAGGCTTCGTTCACTTCTTTGAATTTCGCTTCTGCTTCTTTATCGTCAGGGTTCAAATCAGGATGGTATTGCTTTGCCAATTTTCTGAATGCTGATTTTATTTCCTTCTCATCAGCGTCCTTGCTGATTCCAAGGATTTCATAGTAGTCTGTCTTAGCCATATTACCACCTCCTAAGTATTTGTTCTATGTGACACGCGCAGTCTCGTTCACCAAAATATTTGCTCCTTTCGTCGCATATTTTGGGAACTCGTTGCGAAAGACCTACCGCTGTTTTTTAGAGGTATGGAGACACACCTCCCTATTTAGGGAAAGCCTCTGTTGGCAGGAGGAATGTCCCCAATTCAGGACTCTAAAAAACAGGGTTAGGGCTTCTACATCAATCAAGCTAAACCCTACTAGGATTTAGCTTGGCTGGTTTTTGATTTATATATGATTAGTTGTTATCGTCGTCGTTAACCTCTTCGAAGTCTGCATCAACTACGTCATCATTAGGTGCACCGCCCTGGTCAAAACCCGGGTCGCCTTCAGTTCCGCCCTGCTGCCCTGTTTGTGCATAAAGCTTTTGAGCAAGGTCATTAAATACCTTTGTCAGCTCTTCCGTTTTTTCTTTCATTTGTGCTGTATCATTACTTTCGATTGCTTTTTTGAGAGCATCTGCCGCAGCTTGTGCTGAAGCTTTTTCTTCTGCTGAAATTTTGCCTTCTAAGTCCTTCAGTGTTTTTTCTGTTTGGTATACCAATGTGTCTGCATTGTTTTTAATTTCAATATCTTCTTTTTTCCTTCTGTCTTCTTCTGCAAATTGCTCAGCTTCTTTAACTTTCTTTTCTATTTCAGCATCGGACATTTTAGTGGAAGCTGTGATTGTGATTTTTTGTTCCTTTCCTGTTCCCATGTCCTTAGCACTTACATTTACTATACCATTGGCATCTATGTCAAATGAAACTTCTATTTGAGGAATTCCTCTTGGTGCAGGAACTATGCCTGACAACTGGAATCTGCCCAATGTTATATTGTCATTAGCCATTTGTCTTTCACCCTGCAATACATGGATATCAACTGCAGGCTGATTGTCTGCCGCTGTTGAGAATATCTGGCTTTTCTTTGTGGGTATACGAGTATTTCTATCAATTAATTTGGTAAATACTCCGCCTAATGTTTCAATTCCTAATGACAATGGAGTAACATCAACAAGTAGTATATCTGTTCCGAATTCTCCTGTCAATACCCCGCCTTGAATTGCAGCTCCAAGCGCAACGCATTCATCAGGGTTGATTCCCTTGTGCGGGTCTTTGCCTGTCAATCTTTTTACTGCTTCCTGAACTGCAGGAATTCTTGTGGAGCCGCCAACCAATAATACTTTGTCAATTTGGTTTGCTGTTAACTTAGCATCTGACATTGCTTTTTTTACCGGCTCTACGGTTTTTTCAACCAAGAATGCTGTTAGTTCATTGAATTTTGCTCTTGTAAGGTCCATGTTCATATGTTTTGGACCATCTTGAGTAGCAGTGATAAACGGCAGATTGATTGAAGTTGTCATTGCACTTGACAATTCCTTCTTTGCTGCTTCTGCTGCTTCTTTTAATCTTTGAAGTGCCATTTTATCTTTTCTTAAGTCAATTCCGTTTTCTTTCGAGAATTGGTCTGCTAAGTAATTTATAACTACCTGGTCAAAGTCATCTCCGCCAAGCTTATTGTTTCCTGATGTAGCTTTAACCTCAAATACTCCTTCGCCTATTTCAAGTATTGAAACGTCAAATGTACCGCCTCCAAGGTCATAGACCATGATTGTCTGCATATGTGTTTCTTTGTCAACACCGTATGCCAAAGCTGCAGCTGTTGGTTCATTTATAATTCTTTTTACCTCTAATCCTGCAATTTTTCCTGCATCCTTTGTTGCCTGCCTCTGGCTGTCAGTGAAGTATGCCGGTGTAGTGATAACTGCTTCCGTAACAGGCTCACCAAGATAACTTTCTGCATCTGCTTTTAATTTTTGAAGTATAAATGCAGAAATTTCCTGCGGTGTGTATGATTTTCCATCAATGTTAATTTTTCTATTAGAGCCCATATCTCTTTTAATTGATGCTATTGTTCTGTCGGGGTTTGTAACTGCCTGCCTTTTGGCTGTTTCACCTACTAATCTTTCTCCATCTTTTGTAAATGCCACGATTGAAGGTGTTGTTCTTTTACCCTCCACATTAGCTATAACAATGGCTTCTCCGCCTTCCATTACAGATACACAAGAGTTTGTTGTACCTAAGTCAATTCCTATTATTTTGCTCATTTTATTCCTCCATTTATGATTTGAAATTTATATTTTTTTATTTATATGAGATCCCGCAGTCGCATTCGCTGACAGGATGACAATGCTATTTTTCGCAGTCTCATTCACAAATTTATCTGCTCCTTACGTCGCATAAATTTGGAA
>DNNJ01000382.1:30428-32274 GCA_003487955.1 Clostridiales bacterium
GGAATTCGTTGCGAATGACCTACCAACCATTTTTCAGAAAAAAGACTCTGAAAAATGGGGTTAGGACATCTTACATATTCTGACCATTGATGGTCTTAACAGTTTACCGTTAACAGTATATCCTTTTTGAAGAACATCAATTATAATTCCGTCATCGTATTCTTCGCATTCTTCAAATGCCACCCCGTAATGCAGATTATGGTCAAAGGGTTTGTGCAATGCATCAATTTCTTTTAATCCCTTTTTACTTAAAATTCCCATAAGCTGATTGTAAACCATCACTACGCCTTCCTTGAAATTATCTGTTTCTGATACATCTGCTGCAATTGCTCTTTCAAGGTTGTCAATAACGGGAAGCAAGTCACAAATTACAGCGGTTACTGCATCTCCGTATATTGTGTGCTTTTCTTTTTCTGTCCTGTCTTTATAGTTTAAGTAGTCTGCCTGAAGTCTTAACAGTCTGTTGTTAAGCGCTTCTATTTCTTCATTTTTCTTTTTTATTTCATCAGCTTCTTCTTTTGTCTCTGTTATTGTATCTATTGTTTGTGATTCATCTTTTATTTTATTATTTTTATTAGATTCTGCCAAAGTTTTTTCTGTCTCTTCTAATTCTTGTTCAATTTCATTAACTGCATCATGCTTCTTACCTTTTGCCATTTCTTCACTCCTTGTTTTCTCCGTTAAAGTTTAGACTGATTATTTCATTTATAGCATCCGATATGGATTTAACAGTTGAAATTACATTGTTATAATCCATTCTTGTCGGTCCTATTACTCCGATTCTGCCAATCAGCTTTCCATTAAATTTATAGGTTGCTGTTATAAGGCTGCAATCCTTTAATTCACGGCTTTTATTCTCATTGCCTATATATATGTCGAGATCTTTCTCACCGTTATATTGCAGTAATTTAGCCACGCTTGTTTTGTCTTCCACAAATGAAATAAATTCTCTTGCTTTAACAACATCATTATATTCGGGCAGCTCCAATATATTTGTTATACCGTCAGAAAATACATTAACATCTTCAAACTTTGCTATCTGCTCCATTAAATACGGTAACAGCTCCATCAATGAATCGTTGTTTGATTCTCTCGTATAGTATAACTCTTTAATTAAGCAATCCTTAATTTTATCGATATCCTCCAATTTTTGACCGTACATCTTTTCGGAAAGTGATTCCGATATTTTTTCTAAATGGCTGTAAGGTATGGGTCTGCTTAATCTCAGCATTACCTGCTTAACAATATTGGTCTGCAATATTATGAGCATCAATACCTTGTTTTCCGAAACAGGCACTAATTGGATTCTTTTTATAACAGATTGCTTAAACTGAGGTGCAACTACAAATGAAGTATATTTAGTAAATTGGGACAATATTCGAACGGAATTTTTGAATATTTCATCTAATTCGCTTGATTTATCCTCAATTATTTCTCTAAGCTGATCTAAATTTGGATTTTTTGAAGTTTTTACTTTTCTCCATAAATCATCCACATAGTATCTGTACGCTTTATCTGTAGGTATTCGTCCTGATGAAGTATGAGGCTGAACTAAATAACCCATATCTTCCAAATCAGACATTTCATTTCTGATGGTTGCAGGGCTTACTCCAAGCTCATATTTTTTTGAAATTGTCCTTGAGCCGACTGCTTCGGCATTATCAATGTAGCTTGAGATAATAGCTTTCAGAATCTTCACTTTTCTCTTGTCCAAAGACATTTCTTCACTCCTTTTCTTTTGTTAGCACTCTCTTCGATTGAGTGCTAACTCCATAATATAAAGATACTACGTACGATGAAATTTGTCAATAGTTTAAATACAAAATCAGTTCTGAAAGGTAAATCT
>DNNJ01000039.1 GCA_003487955.1 Clostridiales bacterium
TTTGAGCCGGAAGCCGACTTTGTTTTTAGTGATAATCCAGTGGTAGAAGGACAAGAAGTTACATTAAAAGATAAAAGCACACATGAAGGCAAGCAATACGGCGAACAGATAGTTAGTTGGGAGTGGGATATTGAGGGCTTGGAAAGTGCAAGTGGCCAAGAAGTAAAGGTAAAATGGGACAATGTTGGAACCTATAAGGTTAAACTAGAGGTCGAGGACCAAGATAGGGACGATGATAGTTGTACCAAAAGTATTGTAGTTGGACCAGCAATTCCAACAGCTCAAATAACTTTATCAGACGATTCCATAGTACTGGGCAGAGAAATACATATTAATGGGGATGAAAGTAGAGCAGCTATGGGGCGTGATATAAAGTGGGAAGAGATGGAATGGGAAATTTATGACCCGGATGGTACTAAAGTTCCTTATCTATTTAGTAAATCTCATTTATTCAATGATCAAAAAGATAAAACTAATGAAATTTTAAATAAAGTAGGCAATTGGAAATTTAGGTTAAAGGTAAAAGACACTAAAGATAACGAGTCAGAATGGGACGAGAAAATAGTTTCGGTATTTCCCGACCTTCCACCAAAGGCAGAGTTTTGGTTGACAACTGAGACGGTCAGATATAGTTACAAATGGAATGAATTGATAGTATATGATAGGTCTGAATTATCTTATCCTGATGGTTCGCTAGGTGATGAAATTTTTAAAAGGGATTGGGTATTATACTATGATTCAAATAATAATGGCAATTTTAACGAAGCAGCCGATGAGGTGATTTTACCTAATCAAACAGGAAAGTCTGCATTGCTGCAGATTACCGGAGAAAATGACACTAATCCAAAAATCAGGTTTAATAAAACTGGCAGGTATAAGGTTGAGCTGGTAATTAAAGAAAGAGCCTATGTTTGGGGAGAATTAATAGAGGGATATAGTGACGATACCTTAGATAAGGTAGCTGAAGAAAAGGAAGTTTTGGTTATCAATTTGGCACCTACAGTATCATTTGATATTAAAAAGAAAGTCCCAGCAGACATACTGTTTGCTACGGATTACACTGCATCGGATGCCAAATATTCCAGCCTGCAATCAGGCCAGGCAGAGTTTATAAACAAACTCTTCGGTGCGTATATTGACCCCACTGTGGAGGTTAATAAGGTACAAGAAGGTGAATTGGGAGAGATTTGGCAGAATGGACACACTCTTCAGCAAAAATTAAATAGGTATTATTATGTAGGTAAAATTTTCGGGGATTGGTACCAGTGTAGATTACAAGATGCACGTGGCACTTTATCTGATTTTTCTTTAAACATTTCAACAGGGGAAGTAAAGGGATATTATGGAGATCTTTACGCTGAATTAAATGATGGTAGTATCATCTTAAGAAGAGAAGCGCTAGAAAATGATGATTTAAGTAGATATATAATTAATCCTTACTATACAAAAGTAGACAAAGATATGAATATACTAATTTCCTCAAGTTCTTATAATAGTATTGTTAGATCATTTTTACCTCCTGATGTAAGGGAAGAACCTCCTAATTATTATGGGCGTTATAAAACAACAAGACATTATTTGGGTGAGGTAATTTTTAATCCAGATGGGACAATGTTCATTTGGGATAATTGTAGAAAATTGCAAGTAGGTGAAGATTATTTAGATATTTCTTTATTTGAAACAACTGGATATTTGATTAAGGTAGATAATAATTTCAATTTATTATCTAATACTCAATTTTATCATAGCTATGCAAACAATGAAAATATTGCTTTAATTCATGCCTTTAAAGAGCATAATCAAGTAGTTTTTGGTGTATTTACTGATGAGGTAAATACAAATTATAAATTAAGGATTCTATCTGTTGGAGATAAAGGAACAAAAATATTACTTAATAGTTCAGGAAAAAATAATTATACTCCTTGGTATGGTTATGGGATGAGTTATCCTGCAAGGAAGAAATGGTCAAATAATGAAGTTGGAGCAACTGGAATATCGCAGGCAAGTGTTGCCGGAACAGATGGTATATGTGGTGCAAGTTTTTACGGAACAATAAATGGTAAATATTTTATTGCAGCTGATGTAGGAAGTTTAAAGATTTTTAATCAAGATGGAGGCCTTGTTACTAATATAGGTGTACCTACTGGTGGGGCAGTTACTGATGAGGAATATCCAAGTAGTGGACATACAGGGTATTCGTATAGTTATGTAGATTGGGGAAATCAGACAGCTGTAATATATCAAATTATAAAAGTTGACCCAAATGGTAAGGACAAGGATGGTAGAACTATATATGGCAATTTTGAAAATACTTATATATTTCTTGTAAATAATGAAACAGGTTTAGTAGATAAAAGTAAGCAGTTTTATCGTGAATTATATCCCGATGAAATAGGTAAAGTAGGTTGGGGGCAGAATTATAGTATACGTGGCTCAAGATTAAATAATAACTTTTTAGGTATTGTGGGTTTGTACGATTATATTCGTAATAGAGACAATGATGATAGAGAAATACGATACTATTCAGTTGTAGATAGAAATTTAAATGTTGTATGGCGTTCTCAAGCCTTAGTAAATACAGAATATGATGGAAGGCCATCTTGGATTGGGAGAACGGGAAGTTTTTGCATTGTAGATGAAAATACGATAGGGTTTAGCACTCAGAATTGGGGTATTTATGATTCAGAAGTTGGAGATTATGTTGATACTTATCAAATAGATGTTTTTAAATGGAACGGTAGCAATTTTCAACAGGTAGCACAGCAAAATGCCGGCAAGAATGTAGGAGCAGGCAGACTTAAAAACGGTTATTTTTGGATTACAGATGGTACAAATACAAGAATGTTTAACTCTTCGGGTGGAATGATTTGGAAGAAAACATTAGTTCCAGTTTCAAGTTTATTCTTAGGCAATTATATATTTACAAAAGCTTCGCAAGTTGTCAAAGTGACAAACGGTGAAGTAAAGGCAACTTTGCCTTATACTTATATTTTCAATGATGACAATATTTTAATGCTTCAAAATAATGTCTCTGGAACTGAGCTAGAATTAAGAGGTTTTGGGCAGCTGCAAGGACTAAAGTATTTAGGCCAAGTACTTAATAATCATGCCTGGGACGGAAATAAAGTAAATTTTTTGGTTTCCGTTATAGACGGTCCATATATGGACTTTAACAGCGGCAAGGCAGACATAGAAGCATTGCTGCGCAATAACCACGTCAAATTTGCCTCCATTTCTCCGACCTTAGCAAAACTTCAGACCGAGGAAATGGCCAACAACGGAGAAGGCGGGTTCTGGGTGCAGACCGCCGGCACAATGCCCGGGCCGCTGCAAGAGCTGGCCGATAAAAT
>DNNJ01000396.1:0-1100 GCA_003487955.1 Clostridiales bacterium
TTTGTTTAAGGGAACTCTTGAAACGAATGTCAAGCAGCGTTGGTTTGTAGTGTTTGCTGAATGGCTAGTTGGCTGATATAAGACCTGGACACCGACCACTCTTCTTCATATTCCATCAGATAGGTCGTTACCAGTCGAATATAAGAATCCTTACTGGGGAAAATCCCAACCACATTGGTTCTTCTGCGGATTTCCCGGTTCAAGCGCTCCAGCATATTGGTAGAGGATATTTTTCTAGCGTCCAGTTTTGAGAAGCAGAAGAACTGCAAGGAATCTTCCAGTCCGTTTTCTAGGATTTGAATCGCCTCTGGAAAACGTTTTTCGTATTTATGCACCAACTGTTCTGCCCGTTGATGAGCTTCTTCCACCGTAGGTGCCATCCATATTTGTTTGAGCTGTGCGGCGAAGCTCTCTTTGTCTTTATGTGGAATGTGCGCCAAGATATTGCGCATAAAATGGACCTTACACCGTTGCCAGGCTGTACCGGGGAATGACTCGGAAATCGCTGTGACTAGGCCCTTATGGGCATCCGATACAACCAGGGAAGGCGTTTTTAGGCCACGCTCTTTCAGGTTTTCAAACAATTGGGTGTAGCTTTGCTTTGATTCTTCCAACATGGGTTCTATTGCTAAAATATGGCGCTTCCCAGTCTCATCAACACCACAAACCAGAAGCACGGCCATACTGATAATCCGGCCATCATAGCGTATCTTTTCATACAGAGCATCCACCCATAAAACAGGGTAGGTAGAATCATCCAGGCGCCGGCTGCGGAACTCCTGCACCTGCTCATCCAAGCCTTTGGCCATCGCACTGACCTGGCTGTGAGATAGATTGTCAATCCCCAGACTTTTGGCTAGTTTATTCATTTTTCGAGTGGATACACCCTGCACAAAAGCTTCCTGGATGACTTGCACCAGTGCCGCTTCACTGCGTTTGCGCTCACTAACAAAAAACGGGATATATCCACCATTTCGCACCTTTGGAACCATCAGGTACATGGTACCCATACGGGTGTCAAAGCGCCGGGGACGGTAGCCACTTCGATGGGTCGAGCGTTCCTTCTCTTGTTCATGTTTAGAGGCTCCTACTTTTTGGCT
>DNNJ01000396.1:1485-2943 GCA_003487955.1 Clostridiales bacterium
TGCAAACTTGCAAACTTTATTGTACGCTATCGGTTCTTCTTCAATTGGATGCTTCTCTCGTGCTCCCCGAAAAATTGCCCTATGCTCAGTTGGCATTAACTATATTATAAAGTATAGACAGTTTTACAACCATAAATCATAAATATTTAGTATATCGAATTGGTAATTTGTTTTAACCCTTTTAATGAATATTGCCGTATCATATATATACCTGGTTCTAATATCAATAATTTTCGATTTGGCTTGTCATAATAGAACAAAGGTATAAAGTTTCTTTTAGTGCTACGATTTTCTTCACGAGTATGTAGTATTCCTAATTCTTGAGTAATATTACTCTCCGGCAAAGGTAACTCATTTTTTTCGCTACAGATTGATTTGACTTCTCGTTGTATTTCCTCAAGTTTTATGCCTTTTACTATATCTTTTAATTCACGCAAACAAATAATTCTTAAAATTGCACATACGATTTTTTGTCTCATATGTCTTGAACCACGTTTTTCATGTAGAGGGTAAGCTAAATTTTTAATACGATCATCTATTGATTGATAGTATTCCTGATATGAACTTTGAATTGCGGATTCTGCCGCTTTTTCATCAGATAAATATTTTTTAGTCTTGCTGGTTTCATATATACTACAATTCATGCAATATCGCTGTAATAAGTCTTTAAATATTCCAATATTTTCAACCGAGCAGCGAACAAACCTATCGATAATATTACTTGAAATTTCAATATTAAGCGCCCTTTCGCCCATTGATACTACTCGCTTTAGTTCCTCATCTTTCCATGAGCCGATATCAATATGCTGGCATCTTCCTGCTAAATCAGGTGCGAGACTGGTAATCCTTGATGCTTCCTTCCATACACCTACTATTATTATCTTAACATTATTATAATTGAAATCTTTTAATAAGGAACAAAAATCCTGTTGAACTTTTGGGCTCAAATAATGAAAGTTATCCAGAACGAAACAGTTATTTTTAGCCTTTCGACTGATAGTTGTTATTACTTGCGTAGTATTATTAATATTGATAGTTGGATAAACAGATTTAAAGACTTCTTCTCTCTCATAAGTTTTTCCTTTTTCATGATCAAATCCAGAGTTTATATTAGTCTTTCTAAAAAATTTTATAATTGAAAAATGGTGAGAGGCCTTTTTACTCCTTTGCTCTCTAACTGTATACTCAATGTTTAAAATTCTTTCTCCTAATTTATAAAGCATTGCCACTTTTAATGCGTTAAGGTTCATATTTGATTCACAACCGATGCGCAATTGATTTTTACAGTATTTTTCTATAGTCCATGTTTTTCCTTGTTTTGACTCTCCATAGACTACTATAATGTTTGTACTCATAATTGCATGTTTAAAAGTATCATGAACGGGCCGAACAAGGTAGGTCTGACACCTCTTAGTGGGTTTTTCCTGTATGCCAAAAGTATCTTCTAAAGTATAGTTT
>DNNJ01000238.1:0-1962 GCA_003487955.1 Clostridiales bacterium
GGTATTTCTGTTACTTCTTCAGTTATGCAGTTTGAATATGATGATAAGGTAATTTCAATAATGGATACACCGGGACACAATGACTTCGGTGAAGATACCTACCGTATTCTAACTTCTGTTGACAGTGCTGTTATGGTTATTGATGCTGCAAAAGGGATAGAAGTACAAACAAAAAAACTGTTTCAGGTTTGCAGCATGAGAGGAATCCCCATATTTACATTTATAAATAAATTAGACCGTGAAGCAATGGACCCGTTAGAATTAATGCAGGAATTAGAAGATGTATTAGGTCTTCCTTCAGTTGCTGTGACATGGCCAATAGGCAGCGGCAAAGAATTTGAAGGAATTTATGACAGACAGAGAAATGTAGTAAGCTTATTTAAGAAAAAAGAACTCATCAATCTATACGATCAGGGTGTCAGCTCAAGTAAGTTAGAAGGTAAAATTAGTCCTTCTAATCTTACAAATTTAAGAAATGCAATGGAGCTCTTAGACGGAGCAGGAAATGTATTCGATATAGAGCTGGTTAGACAAGGTAAACTCTCACCTGTGTTTTTCGGTTCTGCATTAGCAGACTTTGGAGTAACAGAATTTCTGAAGCACTTTCTTGTTATGTCACCTCCCCCATCATCAAGAAAAACCACAACCGGAGAAGTCCATCCAACTGATGATGTATTTACGGGCTTTATATTTAAAATTCAAGCAAACATGGACCCTAACCACCGTGACAGACTTGCTTTCTTAAGAATTTGCTCCGGAACATTTGTAAGAGGAATGAATATCACCCTTTCAAGAACCGGAAGGCAGATGAAATTAAGCCAGTCCACCCACCTTATGGCAAATGAGCGTGAAACTGTCGATACAGCATATGCAGGTGATGTAATAGGAATTTATGATTCAGGGAATTTTCAAATCGGTGATACTCTTACAAACGGCAGGGATATAGTATTTTTTGAGCCTTTACCAACCTTCCCGCCTGAATTATTCAGCCGTGTAAGCCCTAAGAATTCTCTTAAGGGAAAGAACTTTCAAAAAGGTGTTGAGCAGTTAGCCCAAGAAGGTGCAATTCAGGTTTACAGAAATGAATACAACGAAGTTGTTTTAGGGGCTGTAGGAGTTTTACAGTTTGAAGTTTTCGAATACCGCTTAGTTAATGAATACAATACGGATATTCGAATGGAAAACATAGAATTTACAGTAGCAAGATGGGTTAAAACAGATGACCCTAAAAGCTTAAAAAGATATCAAAATTCGCGCTGCATGCTGGTTTTCGACCATTACGAAAGACCTGTACTGTTATTTACGAACCAATACGCCTTAAGAAGCTTCCAAGACAGATATGAAGATGTAGAATTGGTAGAAGCACTCGATGTTGTAGATGAATTAGAATAGTCAAATGTCATTGCTATAAATATGTCATAATAAGGGCGCAGCCCTGTCATTCTGAACGTATGTGAAGAATCTCATAAAAAAACGCATGATTTCATGCGTTTTTAAGTTTAGTAAAACAACTTTGTATTTAAAGAAAAGCATCAATAATCACTTGTTAAGGTAATTTAATTCTTATTGGCTCCTCCAACAATACTTTTGGAGTAAAGGTCCTTTGTAAAATGACTTTTCCGTTTTGAGGATATTTAACTGTAATAATTGTTTCCATTTGAGAATAGTATGAGGAAGTCCCTTCACCATCCAATTTATATTTATTTCCTTCAGTATCTTTATATTCATGATTAAACATTCCAAAATTATCATCATTTATTATCTGAGTTGAAAAAATTAGCGTAGCATTATCATCTTTTTTAATAACTTGTTTTAACTCCATGCCTTCAATATTTGGGGTTATTGTTTTGTTATCAATATCAATTGTAATAAATTCTTCATCTTTATCCAATAACCGAATCGCCTTAATGAATAACTCCTGTTTTTGAGGTGTATCAAAATAGTTAGATTCAACAAATACAC
>DNNJ01000238.1:2260-2625 GCA_003487955.1 Clostridiales bacterium
TTCTAATTCAAGTCCCTTGATTATAGCGGAATTTTCAACAGGAAATGAAATGTTTACTTCTGTTCCTGTAGGGTATACCTTCATGTCTTCTACAATAATATCTTGGTCAAATATTGTATGTTTTTCATTAATTTCATAAATTTTCGGTTCTACAAAATTTTTTAATTCTATATGAAAATTAAATGTTCCCATGGTTTCAAAGTATGAATTTGATTTGAAATCATAAGGTTCTGTTATTTGTACAGCTTTATCTTCCTCTGAACTCAATAAATTTTCAATTTTTACTTCTACTTCTATATCTATTGATTTTGGCAATTTCCCTTCTGTAAAATGATAATTTTGCATTATAAAGCCGTAATTTTCTT
>DNNJ01000246.1 GCA_003487955.1 Clostridiales bacterium
TACTGTATCCAATATTTCAATGTCCTCAGCAGTGAGTTCTTTAATCTTAAAACCTTCTTCCGGATAAAACCTGTAAGCCATCCTATCAAAATCGTAAAGAAACATTTCAAATTCAATACCATCTAAGCCTAAAATCTGCTCATATCCTACCGGTACAGCACCCATTGGCAATGCACAATATACCAGCCCTGTAATTGGCTTTCCTCTTCTTTTATAACTCAAATTGTCTCCATACCATAGCATTTTCATTAATTTAACCTTATGAAGACTGCATACGTTTGAAGCGTAATAATTGATAATTTCAAGTACTTTATTAAGATTAAGTTCCACCCCGCCAGTTATATTATCATCTTCAAAATTAGCATAAAGTGCTTGAATTGAATCTATCAAATAACTATTTTCCAACTCTCTATACTCAAGTCTTGCTGTTCGAAGATATTTATAAAAAGCTTTTTCTGATATCTTATCTTCAGCTCTTTTAAGCATTTGAAGAAACCATTTCGGATCTGATTCTATCTTTCGCAGCACATCATCATGTGCACGGTCTTGAACTTGGTGGTTTTCATATCTGGTGACAGTAGCTCCTCCCCAGTCCAAGATTTCAGAAAAATCCTTTTGGCTGACACCATATTTTTCTCGAATATTAATAATTTCACTTGAAGTTAATAAACCTGTCTTTTTTCTATACGCATCTTTCATTGCCAAACTATTGGCTTTAATCATATCTTCAGTTTCAAGGTATTCATCTGCATGATTGCAATATTCATAGGTTGAATCAAAGGATACTTCTAATCCCTTAAATTCTTCTGTATCTCTCATAATAACTGTTTGTACTTCATGTTCTTCCATACAGATGAGACATAATTTTTTTTCACTTTTAATGGTTTTCATTTTATCACCTTAAACTTTCTTATATGGGAAGTCCGGTTTTTACCTCAATTTTTGATTCTGTTCTTTTTTCTTCTGTTGTTTGTTTCATATTATAACACTCCTCACGGATAATGTCAATATCTTTGGTATCAATTGATTCCGTTAATTATTATTTAGTATTCCTCTTTTTACATTATATACCATATAGTGCTGATTTTCTACATATAATTATATAATTCTACAGCGTAACTTTAATCGGAATTACCTCCTTATTCTGAACAAAAAAAGGATCTCACCATATTAATAATGAGTCCTTTTTTTAATGACTATGATTTTTCTACAAGAATAACAACAATCCTAATACATTGCTTCTATCGATTTAATTATGCAATACAGCACATGGTTGACAGGCGTAGGTATGTTAAGTTTCTTACCCAATTCAACAACTGTTCCTCCGAAATAATCAACTTCAGTCTTTCTTTTAGCTTCAACATCCTGCAGCATTGATGTTTTGCCAAATGGTGAGAAATGCTCCATTAAGGCAACAAATTCCTCTATATCCTCTTCCCTCAAATCAATGTTTAATGCCTTTGCAATAGCCAGAACCTCATTCATTGCTTCCTTGAATAATATTAAACTCGTCTCAATGTTTGTTACCTTGCCGTAAGGGGCACATGTAACTGCTGTAACCTGGTTAATTCCCACATTGAGCATGAATTTTTTCCAATACATCCTTATCATATCCGGAAATACAATGTTTTGTATTCCTGCTTCATCAAAACAGTCTTTAACCGCCTGCACTTCTTCAGAAATTACTGTATTATCTGCTTCCCCAAAATGAATCTGACCATCTTCAGTATTTACTACTCCATCCTCATTTCTTACAGCATCTATTTTCATTGATAAACCATAAAGAACCTTATTATTCGGATAAGCCTCCTGAATTATATCTCTTGCAGTTACTCCGTTTAAGAATGTTATCAAAATCGTGTTTTCACCCACGAAGCTTCTTACATCTTCAATTGCACCGGCAAGCTGATAATTTTTTACTGCAAATATTATTAAATCATATTCAATGTTATTATCGCTGTTTGAGTATATGTTTGGATGAAATGTATTTCCATTTAAAGTAAATCCATTTTTCTTCAATTTGTCTTTTCTTGATTCATCCGATATAACAGTAAAATTCGAACCATATTTATTGTGGAGCAAATTTCCGTATACAGTGCCAACCGCACCCATTCCAATTAATGCAACTCTTTTTATTTTCATGTCCGTCACCTTTGATATATATTTTATTTCATTGTTAATGATTATAATAGAATTGCCTCTTGAATGCAATGAAAAAAGTAGTGGTGTTAGGGCACCACGTAGTATGGCAGGTTTATATTACAAGGACTAAGAATGCTGACTTTTGTCATAATAAGTTTACTTTCAGTCGATTTCGGAATAGTTGGTATATGTGTGCAACCTATAACCGTTGCAATCACTGCAAGAAAATAAGTTTACTTTTTGGTGCCTGGCACCACCAAGCTCGTTATTATTCCGTGTTCAGCTGCTTTGGCATACATCTCGCGGAAAAGTGCCTTTGCACCTTCCGCATATCCTATTGAAAATGTTTCAAGAAAGCTGTCATAGATAATCTTACCCTTGAACGGAAGTAAAACTGTTTCAATCGAAGCAGGCAATTTTTGCCGCAATGTATTTGCTAATGAATTGCTTATCCCTTTTATACCGTAAAGTCTGTCCTCACCCTGCTCATTAGGGGCTATTACAACTGCGTATTCCGGTTTATACTCCAAAATTAAAAACATTCCTTTTTTATGATTAGTTTTCCATAGCTTCAAAATATCAATTTTCTCTTGTGACAGTTCGGTTTTATTAATATATTCATCTATCAGTTCCGGCTTCTTCCACAGCACTTCTCTGACTTTGTGTACCATTATATCGCTGACTTTATTAGGGTATTCAGGCTTTATTCTGGCTTTAATCACACTTTTTTGTTCATTTACAAATCCCATCAGACCATACCATATTTCATAGAAAAGTCTGCACTCCTCAGAACTTAACTGAGCCGTTTTAGCATCATCAATCATAGCACAGCATTTCTTATATTTCTTGCCGCTTCCGCAGGGACAAGAGTCGTTTCGTCCTATCTTTTCTTTTTGCAATGTTGGAAACTTGATAATATTATTATCGCGTTTGGCAAGAATTTCGAAAAGCTCAGATGGTGTGTATCCGTTGTTTTCCCAGATGCGCGTGTTGTTTTTTGCAAGCATAATAAGATTTATAAACTCTTCAAACTGTTTTTCATTGTTGAATATAAGATTATGCCTATCTAAAATAGGTCCTAATTCTGATATTCCATTGCCATAAGTTATATAATCCCTTACTTCCTCATATCCTTTTGCAACAGCTCTGACGTCATCGAAAACCTCCCGCATGAATCGATGTACATTCCACCAATTATCGTTATCCACATAATATTCATTGGCATATTTAAGAAATTCATCTTTTTCAGGAATATAGCGAGGTTTATCTGCCTGGTGTTTCAGTAAATAATCAGCTTGGTCAAAATCCTCTAAAAACCAATAATGTACGATATACTCTTTGTAAAAACAATACCAACCTTCTTTTAGCACAATCGGCAGGAGAAGAATGTAAACTTCCTCTTCCGTCGTTTGATCAATGTTTTGTTTATTGAAAATATCAACAAGCTCCTTACGGCTGATAATACCATATAGGTTTACCGCAGCCTGTGCATAAGAATCAAGCACCTTACGGACAATTGCCCTCCCGTTTGGGCAGCGGACAACGTCAGATTTTCGGTTGTATAGCTCAAAAATATTCTTTTCTTTTTCTTCGCTCACAATATCACTCTCCTCAGCATAATCAATATTTACATCATTATACGAATTTTTTCATTGTTTACTTTGCGGTGCCTAAGCACCTACATGAATAACAACATTAATCCAGCGATGGAAATGAATGCTCCAAGTATTTCTTTCGGAAGAACTTTTTCTTTAAAAATAAAAATACATGCAGGGATAATAATTATAGGCGATATGGATGTAATGGATGAAACTATGCCTGCAGCCGTATGCTGCAGTGCCACCAGCGAAAGGACAACCCCGATGAAGGGTCCTGTTACAGAGCCTGCGGC
>DNNJ01000326.1:0-277 GCA_003487955.1 Clostridiales bacterium
AAAAAAGCAACTGTTCAATCGTTGCTCTCAAAGTTTAGTTAATTATAAATTTATTTCCATCAAATATGATGCTAACGCGGTTTCTCCCTTGTAAAGCTCATTTGCTTCAGCCAATAAATTATTCAGCTCACCAAAATGAGGAAGGTGCGTAAGTATAAGCTTCTTTACATTTGCCTTCTCTGCAAGCAGCCCTGCTTGGGAGCTGTTAAGGTGTCCTGCCTTTGTACCGTCCATATCAGAATAAAAGCTGCATTCGCAAATCAATAAATCAGAGCCT
>DNNJ01000326.1:584-2507 GCA_003487955.1 Clostridiales bacterium
CACGGGATGAATATTTTTAATAAAGCTTATTTCAAATGGTCCCAAAGTTAAACTGCTGTTTTCATCAAAGCTCACGCCATAAGTGTAATCTTCCCATTTAAGAAGCTTAAAAAATTCCCCCTCCGGTGCATAAATGGGCAGAGGAGCACTGAGCTCCTTAAGCTGCGTTTTGATTTGTATTGCATATTGCAAGGGTCCTATGTCACAGCAATGGTCATAATGATAATGGGTTATCAATACCGCATCGATATCCTTTATATCTGTTATTTCTTGCAGAGAGCTTACAACTCCGCTGCCGCATTCGAGCAGAAGCTTATAATCATTATGCTCTATTAAATACCCCGAGGTTGCTTCTTTTACCTTTGGGAATCCTCCCCAATGACCTACTATTGTTACTTTCATTATCTCTCCTTGTTAATTAATGAATTGTGAATTATATAATTCAGCATAGAAGCCGTTTTTCTCCAAAAGCTCTTTGTGTCTTCCTTTTTCTTGTATGCCTTTGTCTGTTAATATAATAATTTCATCTGCATTTTTAATTGTAGATAATCTGTGAGCAACAACCACGGTGGTTCGCCCCTTTGACAATTCCTCCAAGGCTTTTTGTATCAACAATTCAGTAGCATTGTCAAGGGCGGAGGTTGCTTCATCCAATACAAGTATTGGCGGATTTTTAAGAAATACTCTTGCTATTGAAATTCTTTGTTTTTGTCCCCCTGACAATTTTACTCCTCTTTCTCCTACATAAGTGTCATATCCTTCAGGCAATGATACTATAAAATCATGAATGTTGGCATTTTTCGCTGCTTCATATACTTCTTCCTTAGCTGCATCGAGTCTGCCGCATTGAATATTTTCGAAAATTGTTCCTGTAAACAGGAATACATCCTGTTGAACAATTCCTATATTTTTTCTTAGGGACTTTCGAGTATACTTTCTAATGTCAATGTTGTCAATAGAAATACTGCCGCCTTCTATTTCGTAAAAACGTGGTATTAAATGACAAAGAGTTGTTTTGCCTCCTCCCGAGGGACCTACAAAAGCAACTGTTTTACCCGCTTCCATATTAAATGTTATATCCTTTAATATTTCCTTATTGTCATCATAAGCAAATGATACTTTATCGAAACTTATGTCACCCTTTACATCATAGATATCGACTGCACCGGGGTCATCTACTTCTATTTCTTTATCCATTATTTCAGTAAATCGCTTAAATCCTGACTTTCCAGATTGATATTGCTCAACAAAGTTTACTAATTTTCTTATGGGGTTTAGAAAATTCCCCGTATACAATAAAAATGCTGCAAAATCTCCAAAATTGATTATTCCTATAAAAAAGAATATGGCTCCGGCACTTAAGACAACAATATTTAAAATGTCAATTATAAATGAAGAGCCAACATGAAATTCTGCCATTACTTTATATGCTTTTCTTCTTGCTTCCTGAAACCTGCTGTTATTTATATTAAATTTTTCTATTTCATTTTCTTTGTTGCTGAATGCTTTTGAAACCCTGATACCGGATATGCTGTTTTCAATAGTTGCATTTACTTCACCTATTGTAACCCTTGTTTCCATAAAGGCATCTTCCATCTTTATTCTAAGCTTCATTGCTACAATTAACAAAAGAGGAACAATTGAAAATACAATAAGTGAAAGAGGCAGGTTGATTGTGCTTAGCATAATAAATGAACCTACGAGCATAATCAAAGATATGAATAAATCTTCAGGTCCGTGATGAGCAAGCTCAGAGACATCCATTAAATCATTGATAATTCGGGATGACAAGCTTCCAGTTTTATTTTCATCAAAAAATACAAAGGGCAGGTCCTGCAGATGATCAAATATGTCTTTCCTCATATTAGCCTGCATTTTTACACCCATAATATGACCGTAATAAGTAATATAATAATTAAGTCC
>DNNJ01000144.1:0-822 GCA_003487955.1 Clostridiales bacterium
CTGCGCCAATATTGATCATGACTGATGGTACGCATTCTGCAATGCTGGTAAAATCTTCTGTGCCACAAGCTGTAGGGATTTCTCTTACTTTTTCCGAAGCCAGGATTTCCCTGCAGTAGTCTGCAATTTCTTTACTGAGGGCTGGATCATTATATAGAGGTCCAATACCGTATACAAATTCTACAATTGCCTCTCCTCTAAAAGTTACAGCTACATTTTTGCTGATTTCTTCAATTCTCTTTTTAAGAAATGCACGGTTTTCATTTGTGGTTGCACGAATGGAAGCTTCAATCACTGCATTGCCTGCTAGTGTATTAACCGTATCTCCACCTTGTATTTTGCCAATAATTACTACTGAATGCTGGCTGCAGGGTATTTCTCTCGAGATAATTTCCTGCAGTGCAATAACGATGTGTGCTGCAATGTTGATTGCATCAACACCCTTTTCAGGAGTGCTTCCATGGGCATTTTTACCCTTTACTGTAATGCGTACGGCATCACCTGAGTACAGAGCCGTACCTTTCGCATATGTTATGGAACCCACGTCAGATTTCTCATATCCGACTTTAATGTGCATTCCCATTGCTGCATCTACTGTTGGGTTTTTCAATATACCGGCCGCTATCATGTCATTTGCCCCGGCTAATAATTCCTCTGCAGGCTGAAACATAAATTTAACGGTTCCTTTTAGCTTATCTTCATTTTGCTTTAGGAGTTTTGCAGCACCAAGCAGCATTGCAGTATGACAATCGTGACCACAGGAATGGCAATTTCCGTTGGTAGCGGCGAAATCCAATCCTGTATTCTCTTTCATGGGAAGTG
>DNNJ01000144.1:977-2217 GCA_003487955.1 Clostridiales bacterium
TATTCTCTTTCATGGGAAGTGCATCCATATCTGCACGGAGCAATATGGTTTTGCCTTGGTTTCCCAAAATGCAGCAAATGCCTGACTTCCCCACAGGGAAAGGAGAAAGGCCGTATTCATTGAGCTTTTTCATAACAAATGTTGTGGTTCTTGGAAGGTCAAATCCTGTTTCTGCATAATTGTGTAATGTTCTTCTGTTGGCAACAAGCTCTTTGCTAATACTTAAAGCTTTTTTATAATATTTATTCATATATATTCTTCTCCTCCTGTTAGGCCTTCTTAGGTGAAACTATTTTTAACGCTGCATTTACAGCGTTATATAAAACTGAACCCACTACAGCGTTTATGAAACATGCCGGTAGAACTACTGAAAATAATAATATATTTAATTTTGTAGGTAATCCTGTAATTATTAAAGCTAGAAATAGAAATGTGGTTCCGCTAACAGCTGTTCCTACAATTGAAGTTAGAACAATTGTTATTTGATTGTTTAGTTTATTTCTTAACGGTTTTAATAATAGGAATAAAATATTCGTTGTTATTATCTTATCTATGAAGTTTGGTATTTGTCCTCCCGGGAATGCTGTAGTACCTGCTGATAAAATACCTATTACAATTCCAGCGGCAATGCACGTTTTATAATCGTCATTGAACAATATTATAATAAATAATACGACCAGGCCAGTACCGGGCTTCATTCCGAAAAATACTGGAGGTATGATCTGGCTTAACACAGTTCCTATAGCCAAAAATAATGAATTTACGATAATTTTTTTTAATTTCACAATTTACATCTCCTTAATGTTATTTAATATCTGGAAGCCTCCGGAAGCTAACAAATAGTTTTACAAATCAATTGAGTCTCAAAAAAACTTTAATAAAAAAACTCCATCCTATAAAAATAGGACGGAGATATTCGCGGTACCACCTAGCTTGTGCTTGTTTAAAAACACCACTCTTGAATTCAGACACCAACATGTCTTGCCCATTATAACGTACGGCCAACGATAAAGACTACTCTCCAAACAATTTAGATTTCGGTTTATTCCTAAAAGGTCCATTCACTACCAGTTGTCGTGCTGGAATCACACCGCCTCCAGCTCTCTGTAACTAAACGTAATAGCTACTCTTCCTCGTCAAAGGATTGTTTTAGTTTATTTATTGTTATTTATAATAATACTTTACAGTGTGTTTGTCAATAATTTTTTATTTATTGGACAGGGCAAACGCATGAAAAGTA